>JAYUXX010000001.1:0-2490 GCA_043752765.1 Saprospiraceae bacterium
GTGAATCCTATATTACCAAGCTCGAAATCGCCATTTGTAACAAGGTTAGGATTTGATGGATCAATACCATAAGCTGTAAGCGTGTATGTGATGGGATCCGTGATATTGGCAACAGGATTGAGAATAAATGGATTATTTAATCCAGTAGCCGGAGACCATTGGTAGAAAATGGAACTACCCGATATCGAGCCCATGAGTCCGACCAGACCACCCGGGTCACACACATTCGTATCAGGACCCGCATCAACGGTTAGGTCGCAAAGTATAGAAGATTCAGGTTGCAGTTGATATTGAACCGGAATATTAACCTCCTTTGCCGGAGTGAATAAAAGTGCTAAAAAAAGAATCCCGGAGGTTGTCCATTCCAGCATAGTCCTGAGGCTGATCGATTGGGTGTGTAGAATGGATCAAGATATAAAGAAGATCGAAACTTCACATCTTATCTTTGCCAAAATACGATTGACTTCACTACGGAGCATATCCTGAAGGATTCAACCTAATCATTCTTCTCTTAATCTGGAGTTTATGCCTGGGCTTTAGGCGTATTGAAATTCATGGGTGGAAATGACACATTCTGATCCGATTCATCTATGGTGCCAAACTGACCTTCGAATTTCTTAATGTTGTCTGCCAAAGCACGCATCAATCGTTTAGCATGTTGAGGAGTTAACACAATACGGGCTTTCACTTTGGCCTTGGGGACATTCGGCATCATTCGGATGAAGTCTACAACAAACTCAGAATGAGAATGTGAGATGATCGCCAGGTTGGCATAAATGCCTTCTGCGATATCTTCCGGTAATTCTATATTTAATTGATTAGCTTGATTTTTATCTTCTGCCATGAGTAGTAATATGGGTCTGGTTAAAGTGCAAAGGTATTAACCATTTTGGAAATGATAAGTTCCTCTTCAGGTGACCATGATTGAGGAAGGGATTGATGGCCTATGTCAATCAGTCAATTCTATCCAAAAAGCAAAAATAAAAAGCCAGCACTTTTTGAGGAGGTCTGGCTTTCAATTAAAGGGTGTGCTATACGATTATTGTCTGTCCGCAGCTTTCACCATAGGTGACATGCCACTAAGCTTTTCATTGTATTCCCAAAGTTCATCTTCTACTGCAATTGTATTTTCCCTCCACATGGCCCACATCGTATCCGCGCTTCCTTTGCCATGCACTTCATCATATTTCGCATCAAAATCATTATCCTCACCCATCCAGGCATATTTATCAAAATAGTAAACTATGGTAATGTCGCGACCGGCACTGGTACTAACTAACTCATTGTAGTAAACACCATAGGATTCTTCAGGAAATTTTTGGACATATACTTTTTGTACATTCTCAAGAATTCCTTTGATGACGGACATTTTTCCTCGGGACACATCAACATATCGTACCAATAATTTATTGACATTAAAATCTTTCGGAAATCTCGAGAGTGCACGATCGAATCGAATATATTCTACATGTCCCCCATTCAATAAATTGGTAGCGACTTTGCCTTCCCAGTCCATATTATGTGCCTCGTCATCTGGTCTTGAGTCCAAAGAGCTCCAGGGTGCAGGACCCATTACCCATTTATAACTTCCATTATTGCGACCTCCGGTCACATTAAAGACACGAACACCACTGGCTCCACTGAGATGGTATTTCTTGTTATGCGCTCCCATCGAATTTTCAACTTCTGCAGCTTTGGCAGGGCTGACCTCAATAGTAGCAATTTCAAAAATAAGGTCATTTGAGCTTTGACATAGTCCAAGGAGTGGACTTAATAGCAATACAAAAAGCAAATTTTTCATAGTTGGTTTTATTAAGTGTAAAAGATATAATCTACCCGGAAATAATAATGTATGGTGTTCGGATAGCTGATTGCGAATAATATAACGGCAATGGCGTGATCGGACGGAGGCGTGCAGTCAGTGAATTAAAGATAAACAGTTGAGTGATTAAAACAAGAGATATATCTATTATCGAATAGATATTTTATTGTTGCATATATCTATGTAAATGAATTATTGCAATGTTATAAATGCAAATTTATTTCCATCGAATAATCCAAGATCGCTCAATTTTAAAGAAGGAATTACCAGAAGGGCCATAAATGATAGCGTCATAAAAGGAGCGGTAAGTGATGAATGGAGCTGATGCTTCACAAAGTGATCTACTTCTTCATATAATTTTCCAACGTTTTCCGCACTGTCGTTACTCATCAAACCGCCAATTGAAAGTGGAAGGATTTCAGTAACGTTTCCATCTGTCGCAGCAATACCACCTTTATGTTTGATTATTTCATTGATACAATTTGCCAAATCAGTATCATTCGTACCAACAGCAACAATATTGTGAGAATCATGGGCTACACTCGAGGCTATAGCGCCTTTTTTTAAACCAAAACCTTTAATGAGTGCAATGGCAGGAGGTGAGGCATTATAGCGATTAATGACAACTATTTTTAAAATATCACGATCGGTATCTCCTTCAAATATCC
>JAYUXX010000002.1:0-14068 GCA_043752765.1 Saprospiraceae bacterium
TTTTCAGGCCTTGCCACCAATCGCACATATTGAGGATTCTCCAGCTCCGCTTCTATATGCGCAATGCATGGAATCAATGTAGATGGATCAAATGAAATACATTGACTGTATTGACAGCCTGTGAAAGCAAACGATTGAAAACAAACATTTAAATTTTCAGCATACCCAATTGTGCTACCATATTCTGCGAGAAAAGTTGTACCCGGAACATTCAGATCATCCCAATAACTGTAACCACTCATGAATAAGCCTGGGTGCGTAGATAACGTGATCTTAAAACTATCTCTCTCTTGTTCCGATCCTACAAATTTAACTGGACCAACTTTAAGCGTTTGGTGAAAAACGGTTGATGGATCAGACGAACCTGGAGTCTGTTGGTAGAATTTAAATTCAAGGGACGGACTACAATCCTGTAGACATCGGTCCTTACTGAACAATGATGAGTAGAAAAAATTTGAATCCTGCTCATAGACGATTGGTTGTACAGTCCATGAGTTTCTTCCCGCTTCAATATCAATAGCTTCGTTACCGAATGAACCTGCCAGGCTGAATACAGGATCTGATGTTACCCCTGACGGAATATTCTGAGGATCCGTAACACAGCCAAACATTACTAAGGCGATGCAACTGAATAGGATGGTGAATTTATTATTTTCCATAAAAGCGATAATTAATCGTGAAGGAAGGATTGATAGTGGCAAATTTTCCTTTCCAGTAATAACCGTCAGCTGCCAATTCAGAGTCGTCGGCTCTGAAAGAAGTGAAATTATATTTTGCACCAAGCTGCAAACTAATTTTTGGTGTTAGTTGGTATCCATAGCTGATTTGACCATTCCATATTAATCGTTGCATTCCATCCAAATTGAGCCAGGCTCTTGTTGAAGTTTCTGTAGATAGGAGAGAGAATTGATCCTTAGTCTGTATGACAATTGTGCCTTGTGCACCATAAAGCCATTGAGCGCCTATGCCCGCTGAAAGTATATGACGCTTGATTCGCTGTTGAAGGCCTAAATTGGAATACAAAAAATGAAGTTTATCAGGCGTGAGTCTATGAAAGCTACTTCGGGATCCAAATCCCGGTTGGTCAACTGTGGATGTTCTTTCAAACGCAAACCCTTCCTTCTGAAACAAATAACCAGCTGACCAAGTAAGCTGTGTTTTTCCAAACACAGAGCAGCTAGCCCCACCTCCCGTTTTTAAGCTCCATCCTGACTTTACATCAGGAAATGAAGGTGGAATAAAACTGATTCCAGTCTCAGCAAATACTGCAATGGGGTGTGTGACTTTAAATGCGGGTTTAATATTCATCGCCCATATTTCATTTGAATTAGTAATTGATGAAATGATTGACTTTTCTAAAGGCAATGTAATAGTTGTAAGTCGTTGTTGCTTAGATAGATTAACACCTGATAGATTTTCAACTTCAGGCTCCAAACCAATTTGTTGACCAAGATTTCCTTCAAATGTTTCTACTTCCTCAGTTATTGCAGAGCTTCCTGATTGTAAACTTGTATTCTCGCTCAGTGACTCATTTACTTTTAAATGATTAAGGTCTTGTGAATTTGCAATAGCCTTTTGAGTCTGTCCTGTATTAGGCACTTTATTTTCAGTGATAAAATTTATTATACCCTTGTCAGTCGGGCTTATAGTATTCGAAGAAATACTTTTCCCTGAAACAGTGGATTTATTTATCACGGGCGTTCTATCTGTAAGAAGGGTTGTCGGATCTCCTGCAGGCTGGATCATTGCCCTATCCATAATTGACTGCGAATTTGAACTTTCATTTAAAGGGACTTGCTGATCAGTTTCAGCAATTTCACCATTTAAGGCAATGAACATCCCTGCGATTGCGATCGTCAGCAGCATACCTCCAAACCACCAGAAAAATCCGCCTTTACGACGTTTGTGTTGATGGAGAAGATGGATCATCTCCTGTCGATGCTGCGCATCGACGGGGTAATAGATCTCTTCCGACCTTTTTTTCAATATATCATCGAATTCATTTTTCATTTCAATGATGCTGCTTTAGATTCTTTTAATAAACGCTCTTTCAATTTCTTACGCGCCTCATGAACATGCCACTTTGAAGTTCCCTCTGAAATGTTTAACATAATCGCAATTTCTTTGTGTGCAAAGCCTTCTACGGCAAACAAGTTAAATACCTGTCTATCCATCGGTGACAATTGCTGGATCATTGCCATTAGATGTTCCACATCTATTTCGGAAACAATCTGGTTTACTTCGCTCTGGGGCCAGTGAGGTTCTGTAAATGTTTCGCCAGGATAGTGATGTAGTTCGTAATGTTTATGCTGCGATCTGAATTCATCTATGATGGTTCTTACGGTGATCTTCGAAACCCATCCTTTAAATGATCCAATGTTGTCGTATTGCTCAAGGTGTTGCAACACCTTCATGAATGCCAGATTTAATCTTGAACCCGATTCTTGTTTATCCTTACAATATCGGACACAAATCGCCATCATGTAACTGTAGCATTGATCGTACAACCGCAGCTGGGCTTTCCGGTCGCCTTGGATACATTGTCTGATGAGTTGTTCTTCGATATTCATATGGAAGTGTAGAAAAGGCTACTAACCTGTCATTCCCTCTAAACGACATGCTAGCAGCCCTTTTCTCAAAAAGAGATCCTGTGGATCTTGCCCATCACTCCTGTTTTACGAAGCGGCCGAAGTAGTACGTGTTCTCACCCTTGAGATTTATGTGGTATAATCCGGGTACATAGTGTTCTACATCAATAAGCATGATACCATCCTGATTCCTAACGCTGCCTGCTTTCACAACCCGTCCTTGCATATCGATAATTTGAATTGTGTAGGTCGAATTGTCACCAGGAATTTTCAATGTAATATTTTCTTTAGCCGGATTTGGACTTAACTCCAATGCCTGCCCTTGTTGCGGTTCTTCTACATCTACTGTAGTTTCTGTAATCACAAGCGACACCTGTAATTGCTCCGGATCATTTGCTGTCAATGTTACCCAGACATCAGGTGAATGAAGTCCCGGAATATCATAACTGATTCTGTACGTTCCGAAAGGAAGACCTGTGAATCTGAAGCTTCCATCCTGCAGTGTAACTTTATAATTCAATGGATTACCCTGCACGTCGCGGAGAAATACATTTACACCGGGTATTCCCGCTACACCACGCACTTCCTCATTCTCTCCAGCCATGATTTGGTTCGGATCTGAAATCGCTCCACCTATCACCCCTGTACCATTGGAAGTATCAATGCGTAACATGTAAATATCAGTAGTGACAGTTAACCAATTCGGAAGTAAATAAGTATCCGCAGTTTCCCATGAAGCACTTGCATAATGATAAGTGGGCATAAAGTCTACATACCCTACAGTTCCTGGTAAGATCTCTGCTTTTAGTATGTACAAGCCCGCAGGAAGTGGGTTGAATTTGTAGAAATTATTGAGTATATGTGTTGAATCTGCTAATTCATAAGTCCCACCATTATGCCCAATTGAATATGCGTAAACAATGCCGCGCAAACTGAAAAGACTATCGGCAAATACATAACCACTGATGATATTATTTCCTTCTCCGTTGTTTCCAGGGAAATTACAAGATGTCGCTACGCATCCACTTGCATCAGTTACCGTAATGCATAAGTCATGAATACCAAAATCAATAATTTGCGATTGTTCTGAGGCACCATTAGACCATGCATAGACAAATGGAGCTTCTCCCCATGCCTCAGCAGTATAAAGAATTCCGGATTGGGCAGGCTCTTCTGCTATCCAAACACCGCATGAATCAAAATTCCAGAAAAGCACATCAACACATGCTTCTGAAATACAACCCCCGCCTGAAATAGTTACGCAATAAGAACCTTCAACATTAACTGTAATAGCAGAAGTTGTTTCACCTGTATTCCATGTATATGAAGCCATTTGACCTGGATCATGGAAACCATATGCTTCAAGAAATGCTATTCCATCAGAAGTATAACTAACGGAGATGTAAGCTTTACATGGATTAAAAAATGTATCTACACATGCAGTTGAAACACAACCAAATGTACTTGTGGCTGTAGCACATACATATTGATCCGCGGAATCTAACAGGATGGTTGTTGATGTATCCCCTGTCGACCATAAGTATGAAAAGTCACCCGAGCCCCAGGCGATTACTTCTGCAATCCAAAGACCATTCGAGTCAGGATATTGAAATACATAAGCAGAACAATCATATTGCAGACTTTCAAAATCAACATACGTGCATGCCTCTGTGATGCAATCCGGACCAAGTGTTACTGTCACACAATAAGTTCCTGATTCAGTAACCGTAATGGTCTCTGTT
This sequence comes from Saprospiraceae bacterium, assembly GCA_043752765.1. GTDB lineage: Bacteria > Bacteroidota > Bacteroidia > Chitinophagales > Saprospiraceae > Opimibacter. The sequence goes on from JAYUXX010000002.1 coordinate 4,331, forward strand.
GTATCACCTGTGGACCATAAAAATACTCCATCAGTGAGTCCACCCCATCCATAGATTGGGTCAGTGTATACAGTTAAGATTGCTGTAGTGGTATCTGCATAATACAGATCAACCCATGTATAACAAGAATTGTATGGTTCATAACAGCCGGTAGCCACACATCCTTCAGAGTCTGTCATAGTGACACAATAAATAAGCGACGGATCCTGAGGATAAATAATTTCGCCAGTTTCTCCAGTACTCCATAGATAGGTAACACTATCGCCGAACGTACTGCTTACCGCAAGAAGACCTATAGTATTTGAATCTGTAGAGAAGGCCTTGACGAAAACATAACATGAATCATTGTCGAATCCGTTGTCATAACATGATGTTGCAGTACATTGATTTTGATCTGTTACGGTGACGCAAAATAATCCTGTTGTATTCGGCACAATACTTTGTGTAGTGTCACCTGTGCTCCATAAGTATGTAAAAGGTGCAAGGCCGTAGCTTTCAGCATACAATACACCGTTCGGATTTTCATAAATCCAAACTTCACAAAAACTGAAATCATCCACAAAAATACATGTAGCATTTTCGCATCCATTCGCATCCGTGACTGTAACACAATACGTGCCGGGTCCTACATTATTGTAAAATGGAGTTGAGAGGCCGTTGTCCCACTGATATGAAAATGGGGCAGTCCCATTAGCAATTGCTTCCAGATTGTAGGTCCCATCACTATTGGGAGTTGATATGATATACGAAAAACAAAATCCTGATGAGTCGATGATATAGTCATAACAGGCTGATGGTGTACAACCCCATGGATATGTCACAGTCACGCAATATGTACCTGGTTCTTTTGGATAAATAGTCTGACCAGTTTCTCCATTCGACCATAAATAATCTACAGGAATATTCGCAGGAACCCAGGCAACCAATGCATTTAATGTACCGGGCACCCACTCTTCTAAAATATAGACCGAACATGAATCGATGACAATTTCGGTGCAATATGTAAAGTCAGCTTCAATGTCTTCATTGCCATTCAGAAGGGTAAATTCCTGGGAGACTATATTACCCCAGCAATCCACCATAGATACCTGAACAAAACCAATAAAATTCATTAGCGGGCCTGAAAATCCTACCTCATATGTCCCTTCCGGATTCGTGAAGACAGACTCAAACACGATTGTCGAATCTGCGAAAATGGCGAAAACCTGAATATTAACATTTTCCTGAGGTAAACCACCTTCATCTAAAACGGTTCCGTGTACATTAACCTGAGCCATCAGGCCGGCTAATGAAATAATCGTAAGGAGGGAAATAAGTAAAAGTTTGATTCTTAACATACTTAATCAGTTAATTTGGTTTCTAAAACAATCTGTTTCACCCCTTAATACGACCATCCGGGAAGATAGGTTGGGTAGTGGAGAGCTTTTATTACAAAAATAAATATTCATGGCTTCTATTCCTTTAGCTGAACGTTTGAGACCAAGGGTTTTATCGGATATCCTGGGTCAGGATCACTTGCTCAGTGAAGGGGCGGTCCTGATGAAGGCTATTCGATCCGGCAGGCTACCGTCAATCATTCTGTGGGGCCCTCCCGGCGTGGGAAAAACGACACTGGCGCGCGTTATTGCAGGAGAAATGAACCGGCCCTTTATTCCACTATCCGCTATTAATAGTGGAGTTAAAGAGATCAGGGATGCTATTGATCAGGCTAAAAAGCAACGGTTTTTTGACCGGGCAGGGCCAATTATGTTTATTGATGAAATACATCGCTTCAGTAAATCTCAACAGGATAGTTTGCTCGGTGCCGTTGAGGATGGTACAGTCACATTAATTGGTGCGACCACAGAGAACCCTTCATTTGAAGTCATCTCGGCTTTATTGTCAAGGTCGCAGGTTTATGTTTTGAAGCCCCTCGATGCCGAGACTATGCGGAAGCTTATTCAGCGGGCAATTCACGAAGATGTTGAGTTGAAGCAAAAGGAATTTATAATCAAAGAAGATAACGCACTCATCCAGATGACAGGAGGGGATGCACGAAAATTACTTTCAGCTTTAGAGTTAATCAGTTCGCAGGATAGCAGGCAGGTCATCATTGATGATGAAGTTGTTATGAATGCGATACAACGCAATATTGCACTTTATGATAAAAGTGGTGAACAGCACTATGATATTATATCTGCTTTTATAAAATCAGTGAAAGGTTCCGATCCCAATGCCGCGATCTATTGGCTCGCACGAATGCTTCATGGCGGTGAGGATATTAAGTTTATAGCCCGTCGCATGGTTGTGCTGGCAGCAGAGGATGTTGGGCTTGCAAATCCTAATGCTTTATTGTTAGCACAATCCTGCGCGGATGCGATTCAATTTATCGGCATGCCTGAAGCACGAATTGTCCTCGCCGAAGCAGCCATTTATCTCGCAACCAGTCCTAAATCGAATTCCGCATACGTAGCTATTGGAGAAGCAATGGAATATGTTGAAAAGACAGGGACTCTGAGTGTTCCACTCTCTATGCGTAACTCACCTACCCAATTCATGAAGAATCTGGGATATGGATCTAAATACAAGTATCCGCATTCCTATGAAGGCAATTTCGCCGAGCAGGAGTTTATGCCAGATGAAGCTGCAGGTACCACATTCTATAAGCCGGGCACCAACAAGCATGAACAGGAATTAGAAAACAGGTTACAACATTGGTGGGGAAAAAAATACAAATCCAAATAGATGGTTCTTAGGGCGAAGGACTTTGTTTTCTTTGTGGCGGTTATTCAAAACCTGGTTGTGTTTTAATGCATTTCCATATTTCAAAGAAAGCACACAAAAAATAATTCACTTACAATCACAAGCTCACGGATACAAACCCAATAGGAGCGCAAGACAAATACTATGATCGTATACAAATTTGGAGGATCCTCCCAGGCTACTGCAGAACGCATGAAGGCCGTTGCGGATATTGTGACACGGGATGAAAACCAAAAAGTAGTTGTACTCTCGGCTGTTGCCGGCACTACAGATGCCCTCATCAAGTTAGCTTCCCTACCTGCTTCTTCTGCAAAAGCAATGTTAAAGGAGATGATAGACCAATACCTACAATACGTTGATGATCTTCTCAATAATATAGAGCTAACTGAAAAGGCATGGAAATTTATAGAGGATACTTTTTCCAAAATTGAGATTTCGCTTAACGAATCATCTACTCGAGATGAAAAATGGTTTGTTGCTCATGGTGAATTAATTTCTTCTTATCTCTTCAACTTGCTTTTAGAAGAAAGAGGTGTGAATGCTACATTGCTGCCGGCTCTAAGTTTTATGCAGACCTGCGATGGTGAACCCGAAATGGTGACGATTAAAACCCTGCTCTCAATAGCCATCAAAGAAGCAGGCGAACACTCCATCTATGTTACGCAAGGTTACATTTGCAAAAACGAACATAAGGGTATCGATAACCTTCGTCGTGGAGGAAGTGATTATTCAGCCACGATTATTGGGGCTGCCTTGAATGCGGATGAAATTCAAATCTGGACAGATATAGATGGTGTTCACAATAATGACCCAAGAATTGTAAAGAAGACAAGTCGTATTGATGAATTGAGTTATGCGGAAGCTGCGGAACTTGCTTATTTCGGTGCTAAGATTCTTCATCCGTTGTGCGTTCGCCCTGCCCGTGAAGCAGGTGTTCCAATCAGACTATTGAATACGCTAAATCCGGAATCAGAAGGAACCATTATTCACCGGGAAAATCTCGATGAAGCAGGGGGTGTGAAAGCGGTAGCTGCAAAGGATGGCATTACCGCTATCAATATCCGGTCTTCTCATATGCTGATGGCTCATGGTTTTCTGAAGAAGATATTTGATGTATTCGAAAATCATCAGACATCGGTAGACATGATTACGACAGCCGAAGTGGCAGTCAGTCTGACGATTGATGACGACTCTAACCTTGATAAAATTGTAAAAGATCTTGAGCATTACGGGGTCATCACGGTGGACAAGGAACAAACCATAGTTTGTGTGGTGGGAGCTTTTCGAAAAGATGATGCCGGCATTGCTGTTCAGGTATTGAACCCGTTACGGAATATTCCTATCAAGATGATCTCTTCAGGTGGAAGCGAAAGCAACATCTCTGTCCTTATCGATTCCAAATACAAGCAAGAGGCCCTGGAGGCTTTAAATAAAGAGTTATTCAGGCAGCAGTAGTGAAGATTTTGCTTTATTCTATTCTTTTTAGCTTTGTATAGGTTTTACAAGCTACCTTGACCGTATATGCAGCCAGAGATTCAGACCCATCAGGATCATCAAATCATAGAAGACAGTGCCCGCCAATTTGCTCGCAATAATATCCTTCCGCATGTAATGGAATGGGATGAAGCCCAGCATTTTCCGATGGATCTGATGCATCAGCTTGGGGAACAAGGTTTTTTGGGTGTATTTATCCCCGAGGAATACGGAGGGTCGGGTTTAGGCTACCAGGAATACATTACAATCATAACTGAAATTGCGAAAGTGTGTGGTTCCATTGGGCTTTCTGTAGCGGCTCATAATTCGCTTTGTACAAATCATATTTTCACATTTGGTAATGAAGAACAAAGGCGGCGTTGGATCCCAAAACTGGCTTCCGGTGAATGGGTAGGTGCGTGGGGTCTCACTGAACCTAATACAGGAAGTGATGCCATGCGTATGCAATGTGTGGCAGTAAAAGATGGTACTGACTGGGTCCTGAATGGCACAAAGTGCTGGATTACTCATGGTACTTCTGGACACGTTGCTGTTGTCATCGCACGTACAGGAGATCTCCTTGATAGTCATGGCATGACAGCTTTTGTGGTAGAAAGAGGAACTCCCGGATTTAATTCCGGCAAGAAAGAAAACAAATTGGGCATGCGGGCCTCCGAGACGGCAGAAATGATATTTCAGGATTGTCGGGTTCCGAATTCTCATGTGCTTGGCGAAGTAAGAGATGGATTTATCCAATCCATGAAAATTCTTGATGGCGGCCGTATCTCTATTGGAGCGCTGGCGTTGGGAATTGCCAAGGGTGCTTACGAAGCTTCCGTGAAATATTCACTGGAACGCCATCAGTTTGGAAAACCGATTTCAAGTTTCCAGGCCATTAGTTTCAAGCTTGCAGATATGGCATGTAAAATTGAAGCTGCAGAATTGCTTTTACGGAAAGCAGCAGATCTCAAAAATGCTGGTAAGCCTTCCACAAAGCTTGCCGCTATGGCAAAATATTATGCTTCAGAAATAAGTGTTCAGATATCCACGGATGCCGTTCAGATTTTCGGTGGATATGGTTACACAAAAGATTTTCCTGTTGAAAAATTTTATCGTGACAGTAAGCTTTGCACCATTGGAGAGGGTACTTCTGAAATTCAGAAGATGGTGATTGCTCGTGAGATCATGAAGGAGTAAAATTCCCTAATCTATATAGTGTCGGTTGACATTATCCCTATAGCTCATCGACGGTTGACCGACGTTTTCCCTATAGCTGAGCGTCGGTTGACCGACGGTCTGTTTTCAGCAAATCTTTGATTTGCATATACCTAAAATCCAATATCCATTATATCAATCTCCGTAAGTGAAGGCATGAATAAATAATTCCTTGCACTGCTATATAACCAATCCTCTGGCTTTTCAACCAGCCCTGCTCGTACCGGATTCATATGAATGTAGTTTAGCTTTTGTGCAGCAAACTTAGCGGTGATAAATTCCACCGCATGATTATCATGCATCCAGAATTGATGAAGGCTATTTCTAACATTGCTTCTCGCTGCAAATTCAAACCTTTTCAACATCCAGTCCCTCCGGCTTTCATTAGGGCTTTCAATTGATTTAAGGATTTTTGAAGCAGTATGTCTTTTAAAATCCCTCAGTACATCTGAGATATTATTATTATCAGCGCTTAAGATGCAATGAACATGATTGCTCATGATCACATACGCCCATATTTTAAGGCCTTTCTGATTCCGACAATATGCAAAACTTTCAATGACTATATCCCTATATATTTTCCTTGTGAAAATGTCTACCCAATCCACCACGATTAAAGTGAAGTAGTAAACACTTGCCTGATTATCCATTCGAAAGCCTGTGGTCATAAGTGCAAACTTATCACGCACGGTACTGGTTATTCGTCTTTAAACGCAAGTAAACGTTTACGCAAAACTCGACAAACTAAAATGCTAAGCGTCGGTTGACCGACTTTCACCCAATGGCTGAACGTTGATTAATCTACGTACTCCCTACAGCTGAGCGACGATTGACCGAATGTACTCCCTACAGCTGAGCGACGATTGACCGAATGTACTCCCTATAGGTGAGCGTCGGTGGACCGACGTTCTGGTGTCAGCAAATCTTTGATTTGTCCATAGGATTATATCAATCTCCATAAGTGGGGTACCTTGCAACGTGACACATCAAATCCTCCTTGTCAGCCCTCCATTCACCCAACTCAACACCCCTTATCCGGCAACTGCCTATCTGAAAGGCTTTCTGAATACTCAGAACACATCAAGCCGCCAAATAGACCTGGGGATTGAAACGATCCTTCAACTGTTCTCAAAAGAAGGCCTTGAAGAATTGTTTGCCACGGTTCATGACAATGTATCAAATGTCTCTCCAAACGCGAGGAGAATTTATTTGCTAAGAGAAACCTATATCCATACAATCGATCCGGTCATATGCTTCCTGCAAGATGATGACCCTACCCTCTCGCATTTGATCTGCAAACGAAACTTCCTTCCCGAAGCTTCCAAATTCCAACAGACCGAAGATCTCGAATGGGCATTCGGAACTATGGGCATCCGGGATCAGGCAAGACATCTCGCCACTCTATATCTGGAAGACCTCAGCGACTTCATAAAAGAATCCGTTGATCCTCATTTTGGATTCAGCCGTTATGCAGAACGACTTGCCATGTCAGCCAATTCATTTGATACACTCTATGAATCGCTAAGAAGTGAATCAAGCTATATTACAAGGCTCATGGTTTCAATTTTGAAACTTCAAATCGAAGCCTATTCGCCAACCCTTGTTTGTATATCAGTCCCATTTCCCGGGAATCTTTTTGCAGCCTTGAAATGCGGCCAATGGCTAAAACTAAATCACCCAAACATTAAAATTGTGTTCGGCGGCGGTTATCCGAATACAGAGTTGCGTTCGCTTTCAGATGAGCGCGTATTTGAGTTCACTGATTTTATTTGTCTCGATGATGGAGAAGCTCCATTGATGAATTTACTTTCTTACCTGGAAGGAAACAGAGACATGTCAATGCTCAAAAGAACCTACACGTTACATAATGGTGTTGTTACGTATTGCAATGGAAGTTTAAGTCCAGATATCAAACAGGAATATGCAGGTACTCCGGACTATACAGATCTACCATTAAAAAAATACTTATCAGTAATACAGCTCACAAACCCAATGCATCGGTTGTGGAGTGACGGACGATGGAACAAATTGACAATGGCCCATGGTTGCTATTGGGGCAAATGTACATTCTGTGATATCTCACTTGATTACATTAAAAACTATGAAGCGTCGTCGGCTTCCACGATTGTGGATCGTATGGAAACGTTGGTAATTCAAACAGGCGAAAGGGGATTTCACTTCGTCGACGAAGCTGCACCACCTGCGCTGATGAAAGCAGTTGCATTAGAGATCCTCAGCAGGAAATTAGTGGTTAGCTGGTGGACCAACATCAGGTTTGAGAAAAGTTTCCACTTCGATCTATGCCGTCTTCTTGCTGCTTCGGGATGCATTGCTATTTCAGGTGGATTAGAAGTTGCATCCGATCGGCTTCTTCAATTAATTGCAAAAGGTGTTACTGTAGAACAGGTCTCGCGAGTCAATGAAAACTTTAATCGCGCAGGAATTTTGGTTCATGCCTACCTGATGTATGGATTCCCTACGCAGACAGCGCAAGAGACAATTGATTCACTTGAAGTGGTGAGGCAAATGTTTGAGACTAACATTCTTCAATCTGCATTCTGGCATCGGTTCGCAATGACAGCCCACAGTCCGGTTGGTATGTTTCCGGAACAGTTTAAAGTAGATAACCTTTCACAAGCAACTGGGAGATTTGCAAACAACGATTTAAATCATGCAGATCCCCTGGGTGCTGATCATGATAAATTTACAGCGGGATTAGTAAAATCCTTATACAACTTTATGCATGGGGTTTGCCTGGATCATCCCCTCCAAAACTGGTTTGATCACAAAGTTCCAGAAACGTCCTTGTCTCCAGCACTCATTGAAACCTATCTCTCTCGGCCGAATGGCAGAGAGATAAAGGCAAGTCATCCTATTGTTTGGATCGGCGGGCCTGTTTCTTATGAACCAGAGGTATGTCAATTAATTATTTCAGGGAAGCAAGCGTCAATTCGAATAAGCTGTCCTGAAGATGAAGGGAAATGGCTATCATCTGTTTTGCTGTCAATGGCTCCAGGTAGTAATTGCAATTTCACTTATCAAAAATTGCAAGAGGATTATACTACACACCACCTCCCGGACTTTACCCTTTTCTGGTATGGTAATATTATGGAACAACTTAAAGAAAATGGCCTTTTGGTAATATAAAGCTACTAACCTGAATTGCTGTTGAAAGAAAATCCAAATACAGCGTTGTTAACATGATCAACACTGAAACAATAGAGTCCATTTCGATATTAAGGAGCGAATGAGTTGGTAAAAAAGACTTCGGTATAAGGAGGGAAATTGTAGCCAATTAAAATAATGTATACTTCACCAAACCATATTAGCGAAAGGATCCCCGCCCTGGATGCTATGAGAGGCGTGATGATGCTACTTGGAATTGTTCTTCATGCATCTCTAACCTATGGAAGGATTGACTACGGAGCCTCATGGCCATTAAAAGATCCTTCGAATAATTTCTTGTTTGACATTATTGTGGCTTTCATTCATGCTTTCAGAATGTCCATCTTCTTTATTGCTGGAGGATTTTTTGCAGCTCTGCTATTTTATCATAAGGGTCCAAAAGCTATGCTGATCAATAGAATCAAACGAATACTAATCCCATTGGTCGTGGCTGTATTGATCTTATCCCCATTGACTTTGATTGCTTTCGCTTATGCGAAGTCTGCATTTGATATCCAGTACACTCCTTTAGCAAATTTGATGAACAATAGAGGTTTTGGTAAATTCATCCCATTCCAGCTGATGCATCTATAGTTTCTATATTTTTTAATTATTTATTCTTTCCTTGGTTGTGCCATTGCATTATGTTTACGAAAACAATTGCTCCTTAAACGCTTTGCTTTTAAAATATTGAATTTCATTTTGCAACGGATCTGGTTAAGGTTAGTTTTCTTGACATGCATAATTTTTGTGTGTCTTTATTGGATGGATACACCCTCTGTTAAAACGAGTCTGGGGTGAAACATTGATCCGTCAATATTTACTTTTTATTTTATCTTTTTTTGGACTTGGCTGGTTTTGTTACCTCAACAACTCGATATCAAATTTTAAACGTTATGCAATCGCCCACGTATGTGTTGGATTTGGTCATACTTTCCTTGGTTGCTCCAACCATGATTAATAATTGGAGTCTTCATAATAGTCAACTCCTAGTGGCATTGTATAGCTCCTTACTTGTATATGGATTACCTGATATATTTCTTATGGGAACCTCGAATAACCCTTAATTTGTATTAAATAAATTCATAATGTGTTGATATTCAACAAGGTTCTTTTTTGATCAGTTGGTTATTAGAGGTGCCC
>JAYUXX010000003.1:0-2483 GCA_043752765.1 Saprospiraceae bacterium
ATGAAAAAACATATTCTTGTTTACACTCTCTTTCTTGCAATCCTACTTCCTTCATGTGACACATTACGGCAGGTTGCGGATGATTATCTTAATGAACCCACACTCACTGAGGTTGGCCTTGGACTCAAACAAGCACTGGAATTTGGAATCAGTGAAGGCTCAACAGTACTCTCAAAGCGTGATGGCTATTTTAAAAGTGCTTATAAAATACTCTTACCTGAAGAAGCCAGAGTAGTTACAGAGCGACTCAAAATCATCCCGGGATTTACCAATGTCGAGGAGATTATTCTTGAAAAACTTAACCGCGCTGCAGAAGATGCAGCCAAATCTGCGGCTCCGATTTTTGTATCAGCCATTCGTGATATGACATTTGATGATGCTCTCAATATTCTCATGGGCGCTGACAATTCGGCTACTCAATATTTAAATCAAAAAACGTTTACACCACTCTATCAGGAATTCAGGCCTGTCATACTTACTTCATTAAATAAATTTAATGCCGTGAAATACTGGGCGGACGCAGTCAACGCCTACAATAAAATTCCATTCCTAGAAAAAGTCAATCCCAACCTTGATGAATATGTGACCGAAAAAGCACTCGAAGGCTTATTCGATATGGTTGCTAAAAAAGAATTAGGTATACGTAATGATGTCAGTGAGCGTACAACGGATCTGCTTAAAAAGGTTTTTGCCAAGCAGGATAGGAAATAAACCAGGAACTAGAAACCGGAACTAGAAACGAGGAACTAGAAACGAGGAACTAGAAACGAGGAACTGGAAACGAGGAACTGGTATCTAGAAGCCCATCGTAGGACGATGGTCCCGCCATTATAAATGAATGAAGCGGGAAAAATACTTAAAACTAGGAACCCTTTCACGACGATGGCCCCGCTATGAAATGAATAAAGCGGGATAGAATCGAGGCGCTAGAAATTAGATGTTAGAATTTAGAGTTTAGAAATTTAAGGCGATAGCTAAGCTTCGTAGAAAAATATGTGGCGGAATACAAATTAGAAACTATTAGTTTGATACTAAAACATCTCTGATTTCTTGTTTTTCTTCGGATGAAAATTCATGATTGCGGAGGGCGGCAACATTGTCATCGATCTGGCTGACCTTGCTGGCCCCAATTAATACAGATGTAACCCTGGGATCTATCAGCAACCATGCAATGGCCATCTGGGCAAGACTTTGGCCACGCCGCTTTGCGATCTGATGAAGTGCTCTGACTTTTTTAAGTCTTTCCTCAGTGATCTGGTCTTTCCTCAGATATCGTCCATCTTTAATGGCACGACTATCATCCGGATACCCATCCAAATAACGATCAGTCAACACACCTTGTTCTAGAGGAGAAAATGCAATGCAACCAACACCACTCTCTTCCAATACATCTAACAATCCTTCATCTTCAACCCAACGGTCAAGCATACTATACCGGGGTTGGTGAATAAGGCATGGTGTACCCATATCACGAAGTATTTGAACTGCTTTTCTCGTATCCTCGGGTTTGTATTGGGAGATACCTACGTACAAAGCTTTTCCTTGTTGAACTGCTGTATGCAAAGCTCCCATCGTTTCTTCAAGCGGAGTTTCCGGATCTCTTCGATGTGAATAAAAAATGTCTACGAATTCTATTCCCATTCGTTTAAGGCTATGATCCAAGCTCGAAAGCAAGTATTTTCTGGAACCCAGATTACCGTACGGACCCGGCCACATATCCCATCCGGCTTTAGTAGAAATAATTAGTTCATCTCTATATCCACTGAAATCCTGTCTGAATATTTTTCCAAAGTTTTCTTCTGCTGCACCATACGGAGGGCCATAATTATTAGCCAGATCAAAATGGGTAATGCCATAATCGAAACACGCTCGTAATATTCTTCTCCCATTTTCGATATCATCTACATGACCGAAATTATGCCACAGCCCTATGGATAAAACCGGAAGCTGAATTCCACTTATCCCACATCGCCGATAAGTCATCTGATCATAACGGGCCTCGTTCGCCACATACACTTCCGGCGCATGCATATCTCTGATTTTCATTGGAACAATAGATTAGTAATGTGTTGTAAAATAGCTATATCGATGAGCCCGATCACAATATACCTACTGCCATTAGTATCAGGAAATGAGACTTTGCCCATTGCATGACAATCATAACTTCAGTGAAATGATATCTTCGTCAAAGAACGAATAGCAATGAAACGTAAAGAGTTCCTGGTTAAAGCTGGTGTCGGACTTATTTCAGGTCCATTTATTTTAAAGGCTTTAGGGTATGCAAGACAATCCATTCCCTTTCTTACCAATCACCCACCTTTCAACTGTATCTTATTACCAGTCACCACTGGCGGCCCCTTCTATCTTGATCCGGAATATAACCGGCAGGATATTACGGAAGGAGAACCGGGCTTGCCTTTTACATTACGAATTCAGGTATTAGGAGTGGATAATTGTGAACCGGTACCAAATGCAATTGTCAA
>JAYUXX010000004.1:0-6176 GCA_043752765.1 Saprospiraceae bacterium
GCTTATAAATTACTATTGATTAATCAGTGCTATTTTTTCATTGATGCGATCCACAAATGAATTGTATTCAGCAGGCATATTTGAATCCATCTGATCAAGTAACCAAAAGCGATGTAGAGTCCCATTGGTTACCTCAATATAGATTCCTCCCCAGTCACCAGCATCAGGTTGCCCTATCACGGTTTCACTTTCATTCAAGAGTTCCTGCGGGAAAAAACTTTCAAGATCCTTTACTAAATCATATTTTTCCTGGGGTAGTATTGTACTGAACTGACCCTTGTAAAAATCATCGCTACCCGGATATCTATCATTCGTATCTTCTAACAGTTTCCCATTCTCGATGCGGAATATCTCAATACATTCCTCACCACCACATTTACCATAAAAATGGCCAAACGAAAATTGAGTGCTTGTAAACCCACACCTTTGTTCTTTTTCACAGGAAATAGTAAAAAGTGCAACGCATACCACAAATAGAATCCAATTGTTCTTCATCAGAATAAATTACTTTACTTAAAATAATAAACCCGTTCGCAACTCCATTCTGCGATAACTGACTTTTTCTGTAGCTCTACCTCCACCAAAAAAATTATCGTTATTCGTAAAGGTTGCATTTTGAATTTTGTATTCCATGCCCAGGTAATAACTAACATCTCCTGATCCAAATCGTACACCTATTTCAGGACTTATATGGAACCCACCTTTTGCTTCTGTAGTTCCTGATAATTGATCACGAAGTGCAAAACCGTACCCAATTTTAAATGCATAGTATGGTGAAATCTTTTTTGGAAGTAGAAAGCCTCTTACTTCTGCGAACACCGGGATTATATTCCGGACCCAATTAAAGTCATGTGTCTCAACTCCGGCACCCAACCCTACACCTAATAAACGGTTAAACCGATATCCGATTACATGGTGTAATCCTGCTCCTCCTTTTGGTGAAAAATTGAGAAATCCTGATGTGTTTTGATACCACCCTTCTTCTTTGAATCTATATTCACGTGGTGATCTAACATATACTGATCTGTCCCGGCCAAATGAATGCACAAATGGTGTATCCTGATTGACCCTGTTGATGTCAACTTTCGGGATGATAATAATAGCGCCTGTACTTAATTGGAATTCCATCCCAATAGCCAACTCCCATTTCAAAATAGTTCCTGAAAGCTGGCTTCCATCCTTAAGCCATACAATGTCAACAAGCTTTTGATCAATCATTTCTGACTGGCTAGCAGCAGAAAATGAAAGGATAACAGAAAAAATGATGACCCCGCACCTACTTGCCTTTTTCATATTCTAATGATCTTGATTTTAGATCCTAAATCATTTGTGTATACCTACCACACTCATCACATCATTGGATGGTGTTCGTATATCTATGGTTCTCGAAACTGAAAATCCTGAAGAATCCACCCTTATCTTTACTTCACTTTGAGCAGGAAATGTCTTAATGCATGCATAACAAATAAGGGAGACTTCGATATCACAATCCGAATTAATTCGCTCAATAAAAGTTTGCAGGTTTGCTTCATGCCCGATCATATCGTCAGCATTATCTGCAGGATCAAGGTCTTGAAGAATGCCGTCCATGCCGGGCTTAATCAGGCTGGTTTCAAAATTTAATAAGCCTTCTTTTATATCTGAACAAAAAGGTCTATCCCCCTTGCTGCACCTGGTAGATGACAACCCTACTAATAGTAGAATGAGCAGATTAAATTTCATGCTACATTTTGATATCTGAATTCCTTTCATAAGCCTAATTCTGCCAGAGAACTTAGTAACTTAAATATTAATTATCAATTGTAATCACGCTCAATTGTTTGAGGTCACTTTTATTTTTTGCATCAAACTGATACAAACCATCTTGACCTACCACCATCACATGATCGCCCGGAGGTAATACAATCACATCATATGCAAAGAATCCTGTTTCTGAATCAAGCAAATTTTGTCCGATCTGATTAGAATTCGAAACATCAAATGTTTTCAGGCCGAAAGCACCTTCACATAAATAAAGTGTTTCATCCAGAACAGACAAACCATGAGGGTTACTCATCGGATATGATCTGATCAATGATGGGTTGCTAAGATTAGAAACATCTACAACGTCAAGTTGATTGACAAATCCCTGGCACTGATTCCCATCACGTAGAGTAACGTAGGCAGTATTACCTTGTACGACTACAGGATCACATGCTGTTGCATGACTGAATGTGGAAAGATATTCCGGAGACTCGGGATTAGAAATATCATAAATGATCAAGCCGGAATTTGATCCAATAAATAAACTTCCCGCGAGTGGAAACAATGTCTCTATTCCCCACTGGAGTGTTATCTGATTCTTTAGTGCAGGTAATGATTGTTTGACATCAAAAACTTTAATTTCTGCGCCATCAATTGTATAGAGATAATCATTGGCCACTGTAAACCGGGCCATGGATCCACCGGTTACCACGCTACTTGAGATCGAAGATGTTGATCCAAATGCACGATTACCTCCGTTGGATTCTGCCATAAATGCATCAGATGCCATCAGAACACCACCTCTATCGATGAACATACCATTGCCCCAATTGAAATCATCACAATCGATTGTTCTCTTTATATCTGTAGGGACATATTCTACGAGGTAGCCGAGCTGGTCATTAAAAGAATAAAAGCTTTGGAAAACATCCTGAACGCGATTTACTTCCGCTGGAGCAGAAGGGTTCGTGATATCGATAGCCACCAGATCAAGATAGCTGTCAGCGTATAGAATATTATTATGAATGGCCATATCCAAATTACCAGGCACTTCGATAAATCCCAAGTTTACCGGTGTTTCAGGCACACGGTTATCAAATACGTGAATTCCTTCATGCATTTCATTGATCAGAAGGTACCCATTAAAGTAAAAGATCTTGCCTGGAGAAGAAAGAGGCCTTGCAGCCACGTAATTTGCAGTCATACGCATCTCATCAATACGTTTGAAAACAGGTTCTAATGCGGTATATTCTTCTGTGCGGGTGCACTTGTCCTGTTCGCAACCAACAGTCGCTAAGGATACGAAAAGTAGTGTTAACACTGAAAACTGAAAGAAAGGCTTCATCATGAGTAGAGTTTGAAGGTATAGACCGCTAATTCGGGAAAATTGGTTGGGTAGGGTGAACTAATTCAGGTACAAATTTCGAAATAAAACAGTTGGTATTGGAATATGCTTCTAAAACGAATGGGAATGCTACAGCGCTCCTATATGAGAACCAGCTTGGGATTTATAACAATCCAATCATTAAGTCAAAATGCTGTAGAATATAGCTGGATAAGATTACTTCTGGTCTACAAGAAGTCTCCAAAGTTTGTCTTTCAAAGCATCCAGATTGTAACCTGTAACTGCTGATATGAAGACTGCATCTATGTCTTCCGGTAAAGTAGGTTTAAGGAGATTCTGAATCTCCTGATCGATCAGGTCGCATTTTGTGATGGCCAGGAGCCTGGGCTTGTCAAGAAGCTCTTCATTATACATTTCCAGCTCGTGTATAAGTATCTGATAATCTTTGCTGATATCATCACTCTCACATGGGATCATGAATAATAACACTGCATTTCGTTCGATATGCCTTAAGAACCGATGACCAAGTCCTTTTCCCAAATGTGCATCTTCAATTATCCCGGGGATGTCTGCAATGACAAATGATCTGTTGTCGCGGTATTGAACAAACCCGAGATTTGGGGTGAGTGTCGTGAAGGGGTAATCTGCAATTTTAGGTTTGGCTGCAGACAGAGAAGCCAGTAAAGTGGATTTACCTGCATTTGGAAACCCAACAAGCCCTACATCAGCCAATATTTTAAGCTCCAGGATTCGCCATCCTTCTTGGAATGGTTCGCCGGGCTGAGAATAGCGGGGAGCCTGATTGGTGGAACTCTTAAAATGATCGTTTCCTAAACCACCACGTCCACCTGGCATGAGGACAAATTCTTCACCTTCCGTGGTAATTTCAAAAAGTAATTCATCAGTATCCGGATCCTTGGCTACAGTACCCAAAGGAACTTCAAGAATGATGTCTTCTCCGTCGGAGCCCGTTTTTAGATTTCCCATGCCATGTTGTCCACTCTGGGCGATGACGTGCTTTCTGTATTTAAGATGGAGTAAAGTCCAAAGTTGCGAGTTGCCACGACAGATCACATCTCCCCCTCTTCCGCCATCACCGCCATCAGGTCCGCCTTTAGCACTCATTTTATCCCTAAGGAAATGCGTTGATCCGGCACCACCCGCACCTGATTTACAATGGATCTTTACGTAATCAACAAAGTTTTGTTCTGTAGACATTAGACATGGAGGCTATCAATCACTTCACATATGGAATGAAAGATATCATCGATTGTTCCGACACCAGGCACTTTATGTGCTCTTCCCTTCTCATTGTAATAATTATATATCGGTGCAGTTTTGGATAAATAGACTTTAAATCTTGTCCGAACGATCTCTTCATCATTATCATCAGGACGGCTGGAATTTATACCTCTCCTAAGAATCCGTTTAACGATCTCTTCTTCGGGCACCTCCAGCATGATCAGAAGATCAATCTGTTGGTCCATCATAGAAAGCAGTTGTTCTAATGCCTCTGCCTGTGGAACTGTACGCGGAAATCCATCGAAAATAAAGCCTTCCGCTTCCCTGTGGGCTAACATCTTGTTCCGTAGGATGCCTATAGTAACTTCATCAGGGACAAGTTCACCTTTGGACATAAATGCATTGGCTTGTCTCCCTAATTCAGTTCCTGACTCCATCTCTAGTCTGAAAAGGTCGCCTGTTGAGATATGCACAACGTCATAAGCCTCTACCAATCTGGTAGCTTGGGTACCTTTTCCGCTTCCGGGTGGTCCAAATAGGATTAGATTGAGCATATGAGTGTCGGAAAATTTAAATACAAAGGGCGCAAATATAGAGGATTATGACCGAATGAAAGAGTGGAAGAACGACTCCCAGCTCCCCATAAAACTGGTAAGCTAAATTAGAAAAATTTAAATTCAGATGTCGGATCCGTCAAAAATTAAAAAAGTAATGCGTCATGATGGATCATCACAACGCATTACATGAAATGTTTTAAACTCAAAATCGAGTAGGTGAACTACCTAATTCCCCATCGTAAAGAGCTTGTATGTCGAAGGCTCACCATCTCCTACCTGGACACTCAGAATATAAATGCCTTGTGGAAGAGCTAGATTATCCATATCGATAGCAACACTGTTTGGAGTTTGTATTTCATCCCGAACCAACTTACCTGAGATATCAAATAACCTGACCGAGACTTCCTGCGTGACGATACTGCTAAAGCCGATGAGAATACGATCTGTAAATGGATTGGTAAGCACACTGTATACGACGTCCGCATCCACTTCCCTTCTTACCACAATCGTATCTGTATAGTATTCCAGATGATAGTTAATATCAGGATTGTCGTTGACTACTTTTAGTCGATAATAGATTACGTTACGAAGACTTTGATCAATCCACTCATACTGTTGGGCTACAGTGCTAATCACACCTTTTGCATCCAGTTCTCCTATTTCTGTAAATCCAAAACCTGTAAATGATCTTTCCAGAATGAATTTTTGTGCCTGGTATTCTATCCCCGTTGTCCAGTTGACAGAAACCTCTTGTTCGCCTGTATACATTGCATTAAAAATGGTCACTGTAGTTCTGAGCTCGCCTTCGTATTTGGTCACTTCAAAATCATCAAGGACAAGACCTTGAGCTTGTTCAGAATCATCTGATCTAAAGATGTACCTAAAGCTTACTCTGGGTTCTCCTCCAAGGAAACTTATATCCTTCACATATTGAATCCAATTCAACTGGGCGTTAGTGAAATAAGATTTTCCAATCGGAAATGCACCATCGGAAATCTGTGAATTCAGATAATTGTACCAGGCCGGATCGTTCCGCGTACCAAGTTGATTCCACGATGCCCCACCGTCTTTTGAATACTCAATTTGAAAACCATCATTTCTATTTTGTACTGCATATTTGGTCCAGAATTTCAATTCATAAAGTCCTGGTTCACTTAAATCATATTGTGGCGTGTAGAATTCTGCACGGGTATTATTTTGATAAAGATTATCATTAACGCCTAGCACCCACGCCGCACTGCCGCTATGTGTTCCATCTTTACCTGCCTTTGTCGATACTCCTCGCTGGA
>JAYUXX010000005.1:0-6166 GCA_043752765.1 Saprospiraceae bacterium
GAGTAGGATTTCATTATTCGTGCCGGGGTCCATGATTTATTACTGTGGATGTGTAATTCAAATGCGGCATACTTCCGACGGAAAAATATTTTGCATTCGTTAATCCATCCGATACTGTTGCACTTTTTGGAATGGATGACATCTCCACCGATTTCAACGAAAGAGACCAGGCTATCTCAAGCGATGGGAAAATGATCTTTTACAGACATGGTAGTTGCAACTTGAAGATCAGGGCAATATTCAGCTAGGAAAAAATATTCAGGATTGGAATGAGTCCTAAATTTCGAGTTGGACATCTTTAGAAGTTTTATTATTCACTTCCAATGAGCCATTTTTTAAATTCAGGTGATCGCTCTTTACTGACGATGGTGTCTTCTTCAGTAATCGGATTCAGTTTTAGCTTAACACGAGATTTAGAATACGTAATCATTTCATCGATCGATTCCATCTTCACAATGAATTGTCTGTTGATCCTGAAAAAATGAAGTGGATCCACCATATGTTCAATTTGGTCCAGGCTCTGATCCATTGGATATCTTTTATTTCCAGGGAGGACCGCAAAACTTACTTTATCCTTCGAATAGAAATATGCTACCTGGTCAAGATCAATAAGTTTAATCGTCTGGCCCATGCGGATCAGAAGCCGCTTAGCTTTTCGGATAAATCCTGCTTCCTCAAGTTTCTGAATTAAATCCTCACCTGTGTCAGGTATTTTTGTTTTAACCGCAACTTTCTGAATGGCCTGTTCTAACTCATTTTGTTTGAGAGGCTTCAATAAATAATCAATGGCGCTTACCTTAAATGCCTTTAATGCATATTCATCGTATGCAGTTGCGAATATTACAGGTGCTTGTATACTAACCTTTTCAAAAATTTCAAAACTGGAGCCATCGGCCAGATGGATATCCATTAGAATTAAATCCGGAGAATTGTTATTCGTAAGCCAATCAACAGATGCTTCGATACTGCTAAGCACGCCTAATATCACGAACTCGGGATCAATCTCGAGTAGCAGCTTTTGCAATCTTCTTGCTGCGGCCGGCTCATCTTCAATAATTAATATCTTCATTCTTTAGAACGTTTAAGTATGGGGATCCGGACTATAAACGATTTCTGATCACTTTCGATGTTGACTTTCTTGTCACTCAGTAAAAGGTATCTCTTGACAATACTTTGTAAGCCAAATTTGGTGGAAGGTTCTGAGTTAGATTTGGGCTGCCGATTATTCTTCACGGTTATAAATTCATCATCCTCTATCGTGATATAGACGTCCAGTGGTCGTTGCTCTGTAATCACGTTATGCTTTACAGCATTTTCAACCAGCATCTGCAAAGTCAATGGAAGTATACATGCATCTTTTGGCGGTGATGGTGTATGAATACGCAAATTGGAACTATATCTTTTTTGTAATAAATACCCAAAGTTCTGAACAAGTTCAAGTTCTTCTGCGAGCGAAATAGTTTCCTGTTCACGGTATTGAAGAATACTTCTGAAAAAATCGGAAAGCTTTTCAACATATTCAATAGCTACTTCTGGTTTTTGAGTATTCTCATCAATAATGGTGATCAGCGTATTAAAGCTATTGAATAGAAAATGCGGATTGATTTGAGCTTTTAATGCCTGCAATTGGGATTCGATCATATCTCGTTGCAGAAAGGCTTGTCGCTCTGAACGTTTTTCTCTCGCTTTTACTATAAAATAAAAAATGGCGCCGATCAGGATCAAAACTGAGCCTAGAAACCAATACGTCAACCAAAATGGTTTTGCAATCACAAAGGAATACGATGCAATAGGTTCATCGAGAAAAAATTTATTCTCTGAAGCTTTTACAGAAAATGTATACGGCCCCGGAGGCAAGCTTGAATAAGATGCCACATTATCTCTGGATTCCTTCCATTGTAAATCATACCCTTCCAGTTTGTAGCGATATTTTACTGATTTCGGAGACGTATACCAAAGGCCTACATAATTAAAGGAAATATAATTTTCATCATACGCAAATGTATGATCTGTTTTAAAATCAATCTGCTGGTCAAATGCGCTGACACTCGTTAATTGCGTACGAGGATGAATACTTAATTCCCGGCCAGTGGCATAATATTTCAGTATACGATCCCTGCCACTTACATAAACATCACCTTTAGAATTTGTCGCAACTGAATTAGTGCCCGGATCAATTTCATTAGCTCCTACTTCATCAGTGTAATACATAAAGTGCCTTCTTTCCGGCTCCATCAAATCAATCCCACGATCATGCGAAATAATAATATCGCCCGTGCCGACTGTGGCAATTGAAGCAATTTCAAGGTTACCCAATCCTTCATCAAGATTTAATGGCCTATACCGAGTACCGTCAAATTCAACGAGACCATTATCAGCCGTATTAAACCATAGATGTCCGCCGTTGTCTTCACATATTGAATATACTTTTCCCAATGCAAAGCTGTCATTGCCGATATACTGAGTTACCTTATCTCCATCGATAGAGTAAACCCCATTTCCATCTGTAGCAAACCAGGCTCTATCTTTGGAGTCTACAAATACATGAAAAACAAAGTGCAGATTAGATTGCCATGGATCACTTACCAGACTGAACTGTACTTTTTTTTCATTGAAAATATTCTTCTCTGTTGGATAATACATTACACCCTGAAGAGTAGCTATCCAGATATTAGCTTTCGTTTGTGCCATCGACATGACCGTATTTCCGGATAATTTTTCTGAGGCGACAGGGATAAGATTATTATTGGCGGGGTTATAAATAAACAGACCTTTATCCAGCGTCCCGATCCATAAATTATGAAAGTTGTCTTCAAGAATATCTGTGATATTTAAATCATACCCTGTTGCTATCCGGACTGTTACAGATACCTCAGTTGTTTTTTCTTCAACCCGATACAAACCTTTTTTGGAACCTATCCATAACTGATCATTATGATCACAAAATAAAGTTTGAATTTCTCCTACATCGGTGATAAGCGATTCGAATGGTCGAAAAGCAGACAGGAGAATACCTTTCTCCATGGACACCCAAATATTACCTTCTACATCAGTCATAATATCAGAAACCCCACCTGAACGCGTTTTCTTTAATTCCACCAGTTGACGAACCTGTTTCGTATCCCAGTGGTATCGCCAGACTCCACTATTGCGAGTTCCGATCCATACTTCTGTAAGATCAAATATTGCAAAAGAAGTAACCTCATCGAAGTTTGGACTATTAAATGGACGGAGAATTTTATTGAGTGCAGCATCAAATAATACTACACCATTTTCAAAGGTTCCTATCCAGACATTACCAAGATGATCTGCCAGCAGGGATGTAATGATCTGATCAGGCAATCCATCCTTAAGTCCAAGTTTTCGCACACTTTTTTGTTCATTTTGAAATGTGCAAATATTAATGCCATCATCTGTACCTATCCAAATATCACCGGAAGGTGTAAAAGTCATTGCATAGATTTCATTTCCAGCAAGTCCATCATCAACGCTAATATTGTGAAGTCTTGACCCTGTGTAGACATAAACCCCTTCGCCGTAAGTTGCAAACCATATCTGTCCGTTATGATCCTGAGTTATCGCTGTAATAGATTTTTCAGGATGTCCTTCATCCGGATCGAATACATGTACCATGCGGGCAGCATCGAGGTAGAAAATCTGGCCTGAAGCTGTTCCTACCCAAATGTTTCCATCATCATCTTCCATCAGGGAAGTAACCATTGCAGGAATTTTTGAAGAATCTAAGCGAACTGGATGTAAAACCATTCCATCATATCGTGCAAGTCCCTGATCGGTACCCAGCCAGATCATGCACTGATTATCCTGCAACATCTTATGAATTGGGATACCCGCATTTGCGTCTCCAATATCATGTTGGATGAAATGTGGCTCCTGCCCGCTGAGGGTGCCAAAGAATAAACTACAAAGGAAGATGAAAAAAAACCGGATCATGATTTAGATCCCTGGAGAAATTCAATATCAACTACCACAGCAATTTGCTCCGCAATCTTCTGTTTAACGATTTTTGGGATTGCGATGCCATGATCAGCTACAGGGACCAGAAAACTAGTCTGAAGATATGCCGAACCATTCTTAATGGTCAGTGTACCCCTTATAATCCTCTCTTTACGGACTCCATGGATGTTCAATTCTCCTTTGGCACGAACAGAATAAGTGCCAGGAACATCAAACGGGATGTCCTCTATTAGTTTCCCTGTAAAGGTTGCCTGTGGAAACTTTTTTTGTTCCATGTAATTTTCAAGAAAATGAGTGCGCTGGATATCACTATTGAATCCTTTAAAACTACTAATACTCAGCGTAAAAGCGAAGGCCTTCGTTGAAGGATTGAGAATTCCTCGTAGTGTTCGTGTTTCAGCGCTGATGAGTTCAAGTGGAGCCTCAGATTTGAAACTCGCGACTCCACGATCACCTAAATAGAGTTCATCCTGACTTTGGATATGACCGCAGAACAGGAAAAGAAAACTAAATAGGAATATCAATTTACCCATAGATAAGGCTGCAAAGTAAACGGAAACAAGACCGCTCAGACCTATGAAATGAACCATCCTATGTAAAAGCGCGATGAGTGGGCGTTTTTCAGTGATGAACGCATTTACTAAAGATAAATCCTACAAGGACTTTCGGCGAGGATACCTTTTCAACGATAGGGAAGGAACATTAGTTACCTGGTCAGGTCAAATGAAAACCTAATGGAATAGATTACCTTATTCAATGCAGATTTTACTGGATAACCTTCCATTATTCGTAACGAAGTAGATGCCGGAGGGAAAATCGGAAACCCTTACTTCATGACGCCCTGCTTCAAGTGTTTCAGACCAAACTATGGAGCCATAAATAGAGGTAATTGCACAATTACCTTTCTCAGGCATATGGATGTATAGACTTTCCCGAACCGGATTTGGGCTGATCGTCATTGAGATGACTGATTTATCAAGATCGGATGCAGATAATAAATTATCTGTGCTTACCTGATCAATTGCAATGTAAGCTGGCGTGTTCATACCAAACAATCCATTATCGCTTGAACTCAACCGCAGAACCAGAGAATCCACTTCGGCCAGGAAGGTTAGATCGACATAGGTCCAGTCATCCAGGATATAATCTTTCGATGGATCAGAAGATCTGTAATCTGCCAGGTACACATTTATACTATCATCCGAAATAGCGCCTCCGGAATATTTCTTAATTGTCAACAGAAAAAAGTCCGGGTCCTTTCCGGATTCACCACCGAATTTTTTTGCAAATGCATCACCATCACGTAGACTGTAATAGGCATATGTCGTATTCGTAACGTACAAACCAATCATTCGCTTTCCGATGGCGGTTCCAGTCAGCTCGATAGTAACCGGATCGAAAATATAACCAACAGCATATGCTGTAGTATTTAATGCCCCAAGGCCTGGAATAGCACTGTACTGATTGAGATATCCAGGAGTAGTCGTGTTCGTATCTGCTGAGATTGCAAAACCTGACCAGACTTCAAATTCTGCATTATAGTCATTCGGCAGGCTTATAGAGCCACTTTCAAAACCTTTGGCAGGTGATGCATCATTGAGATATTGACCGGCTTTGAGGTTGAAATTTTCAAAACCTGCCATGACCTGTGCGAAAACACAAAGGTGTACCAATGAAATAAAAAGGGTAAAAACTATTCTCATTCGAAACAAATTAAGTGGGCTACTCAGGGGGAAATATTTAGCTACTAAAGTTTAAAGTTAATGATTCAGGCCATCAAATTTTGCTTTAATGCCGGGGATTATCAGGAGAACGAAAATTTTACACCACCGGTAAAACTTCTTCCAGGCATGGGTCGCCTTTCAATGACACGATATGGTACATTCCAGGCATTGTCTACCTGGAGGTAAGCGGATCCGCTCAGTTTTCGCTTCAGAAAATGAAAGGTCAGGCCAGCGCTCCCAACATTATATGCTTCAATCCGATCATTGATCCCGGTTGCAGCACCAAACCAATGGTGATCATAAAAACAAGCCCAGTCCCTGAGTTTGAAATTGAAACCGGTGAGCAAATTTTCAATGGGGACATAAAATAATTGGTCCCCGGCCTCAATTTTAAATTCTTCCAATGGGGTCGCAAATGTAGACCAGGTCAAATCGAGGGCAAACCGCATGGTAAACATCCATTCACG
>JAYUXX010000006.1:0-6126 GCA_043752765.1 Saprospiraceae bacterium
ATGATCTACAATAGTCAATCAAAAGAATTAGAAACCATATTAGTAGATGATATGATCAATACAGGTGAGCAGGCTCAATTGATCGTTCTCAACGACGATTACAATACGTTTGAGTGGGTGATTGAATGTTTTGTAAAGATTCTAAAACATACTTCAGAGCAGGCCGAACAAAATGCATGGATTATTCATACAAAAGGAAGAGCAAGTGTTAAACTAGGCAGCTTCGAAGTTCTAAGACCTTATAAGGATGCACTCGTAGACCGTGGACTCCATGCGATCATTGAACACGAGAAAGTGAACCGTTGATATTTTCACTGGGAGAGGAATTAATCTTCCCACATCCCCTCCTGAGAGAGCCTGAAGGACTTTTAGCATTCGGAGGTTCTTTATCTGCACAAAGATTATTACTGGCATATCGATGGGGCATTTTCCCCTGGTATCAGGACGATCAACCCATCTTGTGGTGGTGGACATCACCCAGGCTAATGGTCAGGCCTGAGAATGTACATATATCACACTCGATCAGAAATACTTTCAATAAAAACAAGTTTACTGTTCAATTGGACAGAAACTTCACTGAAGTCATGCATCGGTGCAGTTCGATACCAAGGCCTGGTCAGGACGGAACATGGATAATTCCGGAGATTATAGAAGCATACACAGAGCTCTTCCGGCTTGGGTATGCGCATAGCATAGAGGTATATGAGAATCAAATTCTCGTGGGTGGGTTATACGGAATTGCACTTGGAAAAATTTTCTTTGGTGAAAGTATGTTTGCAGAAAAATCGAATGCATCTAAAGTTGGATTCGTCTATCTCTGTCAACATCTTCAGGCAAGAGGCTTTACCTGGATTGATTGCCAGCAAGATACGCCTCATATGAGGTCGATGGGTGCAGATCTTGTTTTAGAAATGGACTTTATGCAAATCCTGAAGGAGAATCATGCCTTGATGTTAACGCAAGGAGAATTTTTTTTCAACACATAAAGCCTTAACTCTATAACCTCATAAACCTCATAAACCTCATAAACCCCATAAACCTCATAAACCCCATAAACCCCATAAACCCCATAAACTATATAAACCTCCTAAACTTCCTAAACTTTCCTAAACTTTTATTTTTTGTAGTGATCATACCAAACATAAGATGATTTCTATTTAGTAAAATGACCAATGATCAATTCTGCCAATTCTTTTCCAACATTCTCCTGAGCTTCAGCCGTAGATCCACCAATATGAGGACTCAGCGAAACTTTTGGATGACTGAGCAATTCTACAGCGGGTATAGGTTCGCCAACAAACACATCAATTCCTGCACCACCAATAATGCCTGAAGCTAATCCTGAAAGAAGGACTTCTTCATCAAATAAACCACCTCTTGCAGTATTGATCAGAAAAACACCTTTTTTCAACATTTGCAATTCATCCACTCCTATGACTGGTTTGTCTGCTTTCGGGATATGAATGGTGATGATATCAGACTCGTTGAATAGTTCCTTGAGTTCACCAGTTGTTATTTTGACGACAGGAGTTGACGATGCGCCCTCAATTTTTATTTCAATACTAGCCTCTTTCACAAAAGGGTCATAGGCCACCACTTTCATACCCAGACCAAGTGAAAGCCTGGCTACTTCCTGTCCTATGCGACCAAAACCAATGATACCCATTGTTTTTCCCATGAGCTCATGACCTTCACTGCATTGTTTTTTGAGTTTTCCAAAATCAGTTTGACCCGATCCAGGCATTGCCCTGTTAGCTAAATGAAGATGACGCATGAGCGTAAAGGCATGTCCAACAACCAATTCTGCCACTGACCTCGAAGATGCTGCAGGTGTATTATAAACACCTAGCCCTTTTTCTTTTGCATAGGCCACATCAATGTTATCCATCCCGACACCACCTCTTCCGATAACCTGGAGATTAGGACATGCATCAATTAAAGCCTGCCGTACCTGAGTGGCACTGCGCACTGTAATTGCATCATACGAATTCAACTTTGAGACTAGCTCTTCTGCTTTGTAATGGGTAGTGTCAACTTCGAAGCCGGCAGCTTCCAGCAATGCTTTACCTGCATCATCAATACCATCATTGGCCAGTATTCGGATTGTACCCATCTTGTAAGAGTTAAGAAGTTTTTTTTCGTTGGCCAAAGGAAAGAAAAATAAATAAACTCCGTCGTGTGATCACGACGTTCAGTAGCCTGGTAACTTTTCTTCGGATTTAATTTGCCGATTTTAACTTCGAAATCTCTTTTTCTTTCTGGATGATGATTTCCTTCAACTCCCTGATCTCAACTTTAGCCTCATTTAATTCTTTCTGTAAATCCTCACTTTTGTATGTGGATCCGGAATCGTTTTGGTCGAGCGAATCAGAAGTCTTTTTACCCACAACTTTGTGATATAGGTCCTTTAGTTTTTGCATCCCATCCTCACCGCGGGCATACGTGGCACCGAAATAAACCACGGGCAGGAGGATCAGGAAAAAGATAAAAAAGCGGGCGCACCCCGTGACTTTATGCTTCGGTTTCATCTGAATCTGGTTTGTTAACTATTGAAAAGTACAATATTATCTGCTGCAATCTATTAGGTTATTCGATAGCGTTATTTTTTATCGATAGACATCCTTCTCGTCACTACAACACACATCACGAAATTCGTGACCAATCCTGCTTGTATTTATAATCTGTCGATACATATCTGGCCAGCGGTATATGCTCAGCTAACTTTAACTCGGGATCCCTGGTCAGAATATCCTCTGCAATACTTCTGGCTGTCCTTAGTATAGCCTGATCCTCCATTAGATTTGCCGCTTTAAATTCAAATGCTCCACTTTGCCGTGTACCGGCAATATCACCGGGCCCTCTCATCTTTAAATCAGCCTCGGCAATAAAAAATCCATCATTGCTTTGACAGATGACATCAAGTCTCTCTCTTGCAGTTTTAGATATTTTATAACTCGTCATCAAAATACAATAGGATTGATCAGCGCCTCTTCCTACACGACCCCGCAACTGATGCAATTGCGCAAGACCAAATCGCTCAGCATTTTCAATGATCATGACAGAAGCATTCGGCACATTTACACCCACTTCGATTACGGTGGTGGAAACCATGATCTGTGTTTTCCGCTCCACAAATCGATTCATTTCTATTTCTTTTTCACTCGCTTTCATCCTTCCATGTACCACAGAGATCTGGTAATCAGGTCTTGGAAATGTGCCAAGCATGCGCTCGTATCCATCCTGCAAATTTTGGAGATCAAGCTTCTCGGATTCTTCGATCAGTGGAAATATAACATAGACCTGTCTGCCCTTCTGGATTTCACTCCTGACAAATTCCATTACACGAGATCGATGCGCTTCAGTTCGTTGTGAAGTCACGATTGGTTTGCGACCGGGAGGCATTTCATCAAGGATTGAAATATCAAGATCACCATACGCCGTGAGAGCAAGTGTTCGCGGTATTGGTGTCGCCGTCATAACCAGGACATGCGGAGGATGATTCGATGATTTTGTCCACATCTGTGCGCGCTGTGCTACACCAAATCGGTGTTGCTCATCTGTGATGGCAAGCCCAAGTGATGAAAATTCTACAGCCTGTTCAATGACAGCATGTGTCCCTAAAAGTATATGCGTAGTGCCATCCTTCAGCTTCATCATGATGTCAATGCGTTCCTTACCGGTTATGCTTCCTGATAAAAATGCAACCTTGATGTCAAGCCCCGCCACATAGTCCGATATGGACTTATAGTGTTGCATCGCTAATACTTCAGTCGGCGCCATCAACACCGATTGATATCCATTGTCGGCGGCAAGTAACATGCACAACAAAGCAACTATCGTCTTGCCACTTCCTACATCGCCTTGAAGTAAACGATTCATTTGTCTGCCAGACCCCATGTCCTTCCTGATTTCACGCATCACTTTTTTTTGAGCTTCGGTCAGTGAGAATGGAAGATGCTTGCTGAAAAAAGTATTGAATAACGATCCTACTTCACCAAACACAAATCCTTTTATCGTATCCTCCCTTTTAATTTTCGCCCTGAGCAACATAAGCTGAAGAAAGAACAACTCTTCAAATTTTATGCGGTTACGTGCATTTTGGAGATCTACTTTATTGGCGGGAAGATGAATGTCCTTGAACGAATCAAACCGGCTTTTAAACCTGAGTTTCGCAATGAGTGAGTCAGACAAATTTTCACGAATATCATGCCCCCGTATTTGACTAAAAAGTTGTTTGATCAGTTTTCTGCGTCCTTTGCTGTCTAGTCCTTTGAGTAATAATTTCTCCGTACTACTGTATACAGGTTCCAGTCCCGTACCGGACGATTTATCATCAGTTACTTCTTCGATCTCGGGATGTACCAAATTAAACTTTCCGCGGTAGTCCTGAAGTTTCCCATAGATCAGATAAGGACGGTTTAATACGATCCATTGTTCGATTTCTTTCGCCCGTTGAAACCAGATAACTTCTATTTCACCTGAGGGATCTTCAAATGAACTCACAAGTCTTTTTTTATGACCTGACCCTTCGATATATTTAGAAGTAAATTTTCCCCGCATCTGAACTGCCTCCGATATATCTCTTGCTTCACGGATAGAGGTTATCTGGGATTTATCAATATACCTGAACGGCAACTCCCACAGCAGATCTGCTATACGGTGAATACCCAATTCTTTCCGCAACAATTCGCCACGGGCAGGCCCAACACCCTTCAGGTATTCAATAGGTTGATCTAAAAAAGAGCTTTCCAGGATGCGGGTTATTTTCAGTCTGCGGGTCGAAAGATAACGAGTCTGGATAAGCCACGTTGGTGGAACTTCTCGTCATACGGATAAAGCTTACTTTTGACGACAGCATCTTAGCGCCAACCCATGGAGACAAAAAGACAGAAACAGATCGGAGAACTTTTACGCAGGCAATTCAGCATGGTCCTCATGGAAGAGGGGACATATATTTTTGAAAAAGCTTTGGTAACCATTACAAGTGTAAATGTCTCGCCTGATCTGCAGAATGCCAAGATTTATCTCTCTGTTTTCAACACTGAAAATAAACTTGAGGTGATGGCAGGAATAGAAGAAAATAATCACCGTCTTCGGTTGTCGCTTGCCAGTAAAGTGGGTAAGCAACTTCGTCGAATGCCTGAGCTACAGTTTTTCCTGGACGAATCTCTAGATGAAATTTTTCGAATGGACCAGGTCTTTGCAAAGTTGAGAGCGGAAAATCAAATGGGCTCCGAAGAGGAATAATTTACACGGATAACTTTTCCACACTTACTTTATTTGCCAGATCTTCAGGAACATAAATGTCTTCATCATGTACTTTAATGATAAAAGATTTCCCGGTTTGTTTTACTTCAAATGCTTCATCCGGTCCCAAGCCTAATTCCCACAATCTATAGGTGATATCCGCGCCGGGTTGCCGCAGGGAAATGATGGCTCGGTCAAGTACTTCCAGTTTCGAAAGTGCTAACAATGGTAATTTTTCTCCTGTAGGTATCGGGGCTCCATGAGGATCATGCGCAGGGTAACCTAATCTTTTATCAACTTCCGCAACCTGTGCTGAAGTCAATAAATGTTCCAGTCGTTCGGCCTCAGGGTGAATTTGAGTTGCATCCATACCCATCTCGTGGACCAGATAACTTTCCCACAATCTGTGCGCGCGGATGAGGTCATTTGCTTGCATTCTGCCAGATTCAGTTAGAAGATATGTGCCATGATTATCGACCGTAAGTAATTTCTGGGCATGCAATGATTTTATCAGGCGACTCAATCGGGAAGGGGGGATAGAAAGTTTTTCACCCAGCGATTTGATATCCGCTTTCGCACCAAATGACATTTTAAAAAACTCCTTTAAAATGTCCTCGTAAACAATCTTTTTTTCCTGCCGCTGACGCCGGATCCATTTTGCTACAAAGCCACTTTCAGGCGCAAGCAAAGCTACCATAAGATATATCGCCGTTGCTGTTACGGCAATTGCAGGACCAGGTGGCATTTCATAGAGAATAGATAATACCAGGCCCGACAAACTACTCACAAAACCAATTATGCTCGCCACCACTAACACTTTCGGCAAACGATCGGAAAGTAATAATGCAGTCGAAGCTGGGGTGATCAGCATGGCCACTA
>JAYUXX010000007.1:0-6123 GCA_043752765.1 Saprospiraceae bacterium
CTTGAAACTAATTGGTGCTGAATGGAATGTATATTATTCAAATTATATTTTTAGTTGGTCAACTTATTAATCGAGATATGATTAAATATAGGATCGAAATTTTCGGTTGAGGTTTCCAATTCATTTCAAATTTAAACTCCTTACTTTTCATTTTGAGTTACTCAATTCTCAAGGCTTCGCCTCCTGATAAGTCGCAGCCTATCCGTACTTTATATCCCCTCACAACTCACACTCCCGCCGCATTTTTGAAAAATGGTCGGGACCAAAGCCGCGCTTTGGCTCACAATTCACAACTAGTTTCTAGTTTCTCATTAATTCCATGCCAACTCCAACATTGCAGGGTCAATCTGAATCATCATTTGTATTCCTAAACTTTCTAATGCCACAACAACTTCATGCCTTGATCTTTGTGACAGAATCACACCTTCCATCCCGGCTAGCTGACCATATGCCAAAACCACCCGATCACCCTTGGTCATCGACATAGTTTCAATTTTAACATCCATTTCTGTTCCCGATACTTTTTGCAGCCATTGTATTTCACGTTCGCTGACCAAACAATCAGCTCCATCAATGCGCAACATTCCCTGCACGTAAGGAAGGGCCAACACTTCATTTCTTCTCGTTTTGTCAAGACGAACAAATGTGTAACATGAAATGAGCGGCATCTCATAAACCTTCACCTTGCGATTATATAGAGCAGTTCTTTTTTTTAGCGGAACAAATGCATCCATCCCTAACGCATGTATTCGTTCGCGGACAAATTTTTCACATTTCACTTTTGTGCGCACTACATGCCAACCTGTATGTGCAGGCATAACATCATTGGATTGAGTAGTTGAACCGCTTTGACGATCACACTGCATCACGCGTCCTTCGACCATAACAATAGAGGTTGTGTGTCAAATTTTTTCCAATCGATATTCGGCAATTCATCCAGGCGATAGATGATATAGCGGATTTTGCGGCTGATCAATGCTTCTGCCTTTCGAATGAGCCTGAGAAGATAATTTTCATCGATGTCGCCGGTGAATAAAAGATCGATAACGGGACTATCTAAACCATTGGAAAACTGGCCAATAATGTATACTTCCTTTATTTCTCCGAGCCTCTCGATAACAGTGTCTATGATGGTATCAAACCCGATATATTTAATCAGGATGTTATGAACCTCATCGAACAGAGGATGTTCAGTATTTGCCTGGAAATATTTTTTATTTCCTTCTGTATAGGACCTCAGCATGCCGGCCTTCTCAAATCGGTTGAGCTCCAGACGGATGGCATTCGTAGAATCGCCAAACTCTGATTCCAGACCTCTGAGATAGGACCTGGATTGGCTGTTGAGGAAAAACTTCAACAGGAGTTTGATCCTCATTTTAGATGAAATAAGGGTTTCGAGCATGGCTTTTCACTGATTGAGTAATAAAAGTACTCGATCATGACAATTAAGCAATGAAAAAGTTGTTTTGAAAAGTTAAGTTCCCTCTATTTTTTTGTTATTAACCCCCAGTCAAACTGCCTGAACGACTCAATAAAGAGTATCCCCGCCAAACTAAATAAGAAAGCAGCCGCCGTCACCGCAATTACAATAATTGATCTCCGGGGACGATGTTTGAACAGAGGGGGCTCAGCCCGCTCAATGACATGTAATGCAGAACCCTCAATATCAATAGCTGCATTGTAAAGCTTTAGTTTTTCCATATCATACCCGATCTGCTCATATGACCTGAAATATTGAGATTCAAGTACAAGAACTTTGCCTTTGTTGGCATTGAAGCGGGGCAAACTATAAATGGAAGCAGTGTCGGTACTATTTAGGAGATTCAATTCACGTTGATAACCTACAATACGCGCTTCGAGG
Organism: Saprospiraceae bacterium; assembly: GCA_043752765.1. Taxonomy (GTDB): domain Bacteria; phylum Bacteroidota; class Bacteroidia; order Chitinophagales; family Saprospiraceae; genus Opimibacter. The sequence goes on from JAYUXX010000007.1 coordinate 1,862, forward strand.
ATCTGCAGACTGTCTCTAAGTTTAGGACTCAAACTACCCATAGAACGAAGTAGGTCAAAAGATGCTTTCTCCCTTTCTATTGCATTTGTCACCAGCGTCAACCTGTTTGATAAAAATTCGTTTTGCCCATTGACATCATAGATACCCGACTTGAGCCTGTAAAACATCAGGCTATCCAATGTCTGTTGCATCAACATTTCTTTATTCTGAATGGTCTTCGTATAGGAAGCCGAAAGAGCCCGTTGGCTGTTTTTGATAATAGATTTAACCTGGTTGTCGATTTTGTCACGAGCTGCATTAGCCAGTAAAGCTGCGCGTTCAGGATCCGTGTCTTCTATGGTAAGCTCAAGGGCATCCTGCTTCGTCAGTAGGATGTTGTAATTCTCCTGTAAAGCTTTACGAATTTTAAACCTGGCTTTTGGCGTTCCGGATTTGATCTTGTAAACACTCCAGAGATCAAAAGAGTCAATCAGATAATCCAGCACCTCATGGGATTTTCCAACTGTCAGAATGCGATCAATATCCTCACCACTACCGTAATAATACATTTCTTGCGAGGCATTCCCGAAGACTTTTTCCGGTTTGAAAAGATCCTGGCTGGCTACATAAAAGATGGTTTTGCCCTGAAAATAGTTTTTCATTAAGAGGCAAAAGAGAATACTCAGCACAAAAGCTCCCAGGGTGATATAGAGTATACGGCGGCGCCAGGGGTACAATGTCCCAACGAGTGGTATGAGGCTATCCCTGGTACCTTGCATAAGTAATTATCATTGGGTTCACAATTCGGGGCGTAAAAGTAAAAATAAATGAGGATGAAGGGGTTAGGACTTATCTCACACCACCTAAACGCTAATTTCCGGGGTTTCTTTTGATCTTGTGTCACATGTCAGGAAATCTTGCGCGGCTGACTTGTCTGGTCATCCTTCTCATGTACAACTGTAAGATGAAACCATCTCTAAAGGTTTTTCAAAGTGATGACCCACGTATTACCTGGTATGGAAGAACACATATAGACAATTCAGAGAATCATTATCTAATCGGGAGCGCCTCCTCCATTAAGTTCAGATTTGCAGGTGACAAATGCCGTATCTGGATGAAAAACATCTCATCACCGGGTGAGTACAATTACATTTCATGGGTTCTTGATGGTGTCTATCATCAGCGGATTCCAATCCGGTCCGATACTCTAATCCCGATTGAAATACCCATCAAAGGGAATGATGAATTTCATGAATTGGAAATTTTTAAGGAAACTGAAGCGGTTTGTGGTGGCATCCTGATTGATAAAATTGAAACCGCAGAGCTGATAGAATATCCAATTTCGATAAGGCGAAACATTGAGTTTATAGGAAATTCAATTACTGCCGGAATGGCATCTGATCCTTCGTTGATTCCCTGCGAAACCGGTAAATGGTATGACCAGCACAATGCATACATGGCATACGGTCCCCGTACAGCGAGGGCTTTGGAAATGGATTTTATGATAGTCGCTGTTTCTGGAATCGGTGTGTATCGAAATTGGAATACGGAGTATCCCGTCATGAACGACGTTTACGAATCCATTTTTCTGAGCACGGATGCTAACCTGCCGAAATGGGGTTTTAAATCATTTATACCTGATGTAGTTTGTATTAACCTGGGAACAAATGATTTTTCAGGAGGTGATGGTATCACTGCTCGATTACCATTCGACTCTACCTTATTTATTCAGAATTACATTCAACTTATTGAGAAAATTCATAGTCATTATCCGGAAGCCAGGATTGTAATGTTGGAGCACGCTATGTCAGGGGATCATATCATTCCAATGCTGCAGGGCTGCCTGAACACTATTAAAATAAAGTCAGAAGCTGCCCTAGTTACATTAAAACCTCTTTCGGTATTCTCATTTTCCCCCTCTGCAAATGATGGATGTAGCGGACATCCGGATCTAAGAGAACAAACAAAGATGGCTGAAGAATTAACTCCTTTCATTAGGGGTTTGCTCCAATAATACTGTCAGTTTGAAGGGCCGCCCCATTCATTAATTACTGTCGTCATCATAGTCTGCAGGAACACCTTGCTTATTGATAAAAATCGAATAAAAAATCGAACTGGCTATACAAAGCATAATGACGCCAAGCGATATGAATACCTGCGTTGTCTTTTCTACATATTGATTGATCCAATGCTCGGCCAACATCTTAACCCCGATAAACACGAGGACAATAGCGATACCTTGTTGCAAATAATCAAACTTGCTGACAGCTCCGCGTAACAAAAAGAATAGTGAACGCAAACCTAGCAGGGCGAAAATATTAGAGGTATAAATAATCATTTTATCACGTGAAATTCCCATCACGGCAGGTATTGAATCTAACGCAAACACAATATCAATCGCCGCTAACATAACCACAACTACAAATAATGTAGTGTACACTCGCTTTCCATTCTCCATGAAATAAAATTTGCCATCACCATCATGCGGCACTAATGGCAAGAACTTTTTTAATAACCGAAAAACCTTAGATTCCTGTGGATTAAATTCATGATCATCATTTTGTGTGAACATCTTGATACCAGTGAATACAAGGAAAATGCCAAAGATGTAAAGGATCCAGTGGAACCGTTCTACAAGCGCTACCCCTACTGTAATAAAAATGACGCGGAATATAATGGCCATCAGGATTCCCAACAACAGCACACGAGCATAATTTTTTTCCTTCACGGAAAAAGCTGAAAAAATGAGGATAAACACAAAGATGTTATCAATGCTTAGGCTCCATTCCATCAGATACGCACTCAGAAATTCAAGGCCGGAGGTCTGCCCGTATTTTATCCAGACAAATACAAAGAAACCCATGGCCAGTCCAACCCAGAACAGAGTCTGATATAAAGCTTTGCGTATGGTTATGGTTGTATCCTTCTTGCTTAACAAACCAAGGTCAAAAGCAAGGGCAGCAATTACAACCAACCCGAATATGAGATAGGTTATCTGGTCTGGAGTCATCTGTCAGATTTAAGGGTCAAAGATATCTGAACATCTCACTCTTCGGGATATCGCACTGATCTGTTATATAATTACAGGCTAACTTTGGCTAGAGCAGCAATTAATTTCCGTCTGCCCATAGTCTTTAAACGTTGATAATCAGAATGATACACATGAATAATGCGAGCAAAAAATTGTTACAGATTTATTAGGAGCCGCTTTCTATTGACTATTCGATGGTTTTACCCCTAACTTACCTCTTGTCTTAACACAGGCGGACCAGCTGTGGAATTTTTTACCGACCTGGACCGTTTCTTTATTATATAGACATTCCGCATGGTGCAATCTGGCAATTATCTTACCCTCATCCACAAACTGGATGCTTTCACAAGACGATTTTATCTCAATAAACTGATCAGGGGGAGTCTAATCACGTTAGGCGCCATGTTGGCTGTGTTTCTCATTTACAACCTGCTTGAGCATCAATTTTATTTCAGTACTACAACCCGTAAAGTACTCCTCATGTCCTTTCTTGGGTTGTCAGTGGCATCTCTAGGGTATCTGGTTGCATGGCCCCTGGCTCAATACTATCGTCTGGGAAAGGTCATTTCTCACGAACAGGCTGCATCCATCATTGGTAATCATTTCGGACATATTCAGGACAAACTGTTGAATATCCTGCAACTAAAACAACAGGCGGATCTTGTGAGCGGGAATTCAGAACTTCTTTTTGCCGGAATTGAACAGAAAACAAAAGAAATCGAACTTGTTCCTTTTAAGACTGCAATCGATTTAACTAAAAACAGGAAATACCTTCGTTTTGTACTTCCACCTGCGTTAATCTTGCTTACGCTCCTGATTGCTGCGCCGAGTATAATCCGCGATAGTACAGATCGCTTAATTCATACGAATAAAGTCTATGAACGTGCAGCCCCGTTTCATTTTGTAGTAAATCCCGAAACTTCACTCTCGGTTCTACAATATGAAGATTTTCAGTTGGAGATAACCACTGAAGGATCCATGGTGCCGGCTGAAGTTTTTATCGAGATTGATAACTATTCTTATCGTCTTCGAAATGATGGCCCGTCCACCTTTTCATATCATTTTAAAAATGTTCAGAACGATACTCCGTTCAGGATTTATGCCGGTCCGGTGTCCTCCACTGAATTGACTTTAGCGGTTGTCAAGAAACCAGGGATTCTTTCCTTTGATATAGGATTGGATTATCCATCCTATACGGGCAGACGTGATGAAGAACTAAACAATATCGGTGACCTCGTGGTGCCTGAGGGAA
>JAYUXX010000008.1:0-2456 GCA_043752765.1 Saprospiraceae bacterium
CTATCCTTTTGATTGGGCCTCAGTTCCGCACTCGGTGGCTTTGAAATCGTATTCTGCGGTATGACCTGATCATCCTTATTGATATACGCAGCAAGCTGATAAATTTCAGTTTTATAAATATCACCCAACACGGCCAATCCACCCGCAAGGTCCCCATACAACGTCCCATACCCCACCGCAAATTCACTCTTATTCGTAGTGTTCAACAGAATATTTCCATGCTTATTCGAAATACCCATAAGAACAATTGCTCTGCATCGGGCCTGAATATTTTCTTCCGTTACATCAAACGGTTTTCCTTCCAAAACTCCTTCAAGAATTTTTAAAAATGATTCATACGGTTCTTTAATCGCAATAATGTCATATCGGATACCGAGCTTTTCAGCCAGTGATTTTGCATCATCAACACTATGTGAAGTACTATATGGACTCGGCATAAGTACAACCCGGACATTTTCTACTCCAAGCGCTCGCGTTGCCATCACCGCAGTGATCGCAGAATCTATGCCTCCACTCAACCCAAGGATTGCTTTCTTCAAGCCGAGTTTTCCAAAATAATCGCGAAGTCCCAGAAGAATCGCATCATGTATCAATTTTATTTTTTCTTTCTCCTGTTCGCGCTCATATCCCCCATTCATTACTTCATCTAATTCGTAATAACGGATCTCCTCTATAAAATATGACATCTCATCATACACCTTACCATCAGGTGAAAAAACAACAGAGCCACCATCAAAAATAATTTCAGTTTGTGCCCCTACAATGTTTGAATAAAAAAGTGGGATCTTGTATCGGAGTACATTTTCCCTCAACACTTCAAGCCGGTCTGCAGCATGGTCATAATCAAAGGGAGACGCAGACACATTGATCATCAGATCCGGTTTCTCTTTGACCATGATATCCATCGGACAAATCGAATACAGTGGATTTTCATTTCCAAGATTCCACATATCCTCGCAGATCGTCAGCGCAATCCGCTTGCCCTTAAACATTACAGTCTTATGTTCCCTGGCAGGCTCAAAATACCTGTACTCATCAAACACATCATATGTCGGCAAGAGCGTCTTATGCTGAACGTGACGAACTTCTCCGGCATAAAGAAAGAACACACTATTGTGCAAATCTTTTCCTTCGAGAACCGGATTAATCGTTGGACTACCGACAATAATTCCAATCTCTCCGGAAGCTACCCTTAATTTATCTATCGTATCGTCGGCCTGACGAATAAAATCTCTGAATTCAACAAAATCTCTGGGTGGATATCCACATGTAGACAATTCTCCGAAAACGATGAGGTCTGACCCATTCACTTTAGCCTCCTCAATAGCATTTAGCATTTTATGAAGGTTCACCTCAAAATTTCCAATGTGATAGTTCAACTGGGCAATAGCAATTTTCATATTCTTGATTTCATTTGTAAAGTTAATGCTTCACAACCGCAGAAGCCGATTTATGGTCGGGATACAAATTTCCAAAATCGAAATTCCAAAATCCAAAATTTGAAAGTATTAGCTTTGTTTATGGCCCAATACATCGTTTCTGCCCGAAAATATCGCCCAAATACCTTCGAAAGCGTTGTGGGTCAGGGACATGTAACGGATACGTTAAGGCATTCTCTGAAAACAAATCAGGTCGCTCACGCCTATCTTTTTTGCGGACCAAGAGGAGTCGGTAAAACCACAGTTGCCCGGATCCTTGCAAAAGCCATTAATTGTGAAAACCTCTCCACTGAAGGCGAAGCATGTAATACCTGCGATTCATGCAATGCTTTCGATATCAATAGTTCCTTCAATATTTTTGAACTCGACGGCGCATCCAACAATTCTGTAGATAACATCCGGGCGCTTGTTGAACAAGTACGTATTCCGCCATCTCAGGGACAATACAAGGTTTATATCATTGATGAGGTTCACATGTTGACTGCTGCAGCCTTCAATGCGTTTTTAAAAACGCTTGAAGAACCACCACCCTATGTAAAATTTATCCTTGCAACCACAGAGAAACATAAAATATTACCCACCATTCTGTCCCGTTGCCAGTCATTTGACTTTCGAAGGATTCCTGTGACTGAAATGGCCGCTCATCTCCGGACTATCTGTGTTGCCGAAAACATTCAGGCAGAGGATGATGCTCTTGTGATTATTGCCCAGAAAGGTGATGGGTCTTTACGTGATTCATTATCCATTTTTGACAGGATCGCCAGCCAGTCTAAAAGCCAGATTACCTATGCCGGTGTACTTGAAAGTCTTCAGCTTTTGGATTATGATTATTTTTTCAGGATTACAGATGCATTGATGAGAGAAGATGTCACTGAGGTTTTTCTCACGCTTGCAGACATTCAAAAAAGAGGATTTGACGGAGAAGCCCTTTTGTCGGGATTTTCAGAACACCTGAGAGACATTCTACTTTGCAAGGATACAGCCACATCAGATTTATTGACGCATGGTGAAGTAATA
>JAYUXX010000009.1:0-2452 GCA_043752765.1 Saprospiraceae bacterium
CCACCACAATTTGGATTGGAGATCGCAGGTTTTACAAATGTTGAGCCTGCTCCCGCTCCTATGATTGATAATTCTTTATTGATTACTACATTCTCAATATAGGTTCCTGCAGCTACAGATATCGTGTGTCCGTTCACTGTATTAGCATCATCAATGGCTGCCTGGATGGTACAGAACGTTTCCATTGTTGATGTGTTCGTAACACCAGCACATGCTGTAAGCACGACATCATTGCCATCACCTCCTGTATAGTTAATAGTTAAGGTGGTTCCGCTTACAAGAATAGATGATCCTTGAGCGAACTGCCCTGTCACTGCGTCTACACCGTCATTAAGGATAATTGTATAGGAATCTCCATTTACTGGTACGTACATTCCTAGTGCGACTGTCAGATTAGCTCCTCCAAGAGTTACAGTACCATTTACGGTCAACTGATCATAGAGTGTACAAGCTGTAATGCCATTTATTTCCATTGCCAACACGTCACCTCCCGTCAATACAAGATTTCCACCGAGTGTCACGCAGCCTGGGCTTGAACCCGGAGCAATGGTTATTTCTTTTGAACTTGCATCAAGACCGGTCAAATAGCTACCCGTTTCAATATTTACTACATCCCCTGTAGGAGCTGCAGCGCCTATCGCCAGAGAAATCGTTTCGTCAGAGGCACCTGTACCTGGAGCAGATATATAAAGATTATTTCCATTGAATCGAACCAGACCTGAAGTTGCATTATCAAGTGCACCATATACTCGATCTGTGCGACGGAAATTATTAGAAAAATCAAAAAGGTCTGTGCTGATATTCAGTGTATTTGCACTTAAATTTTCTACATAGTAGTTTTCACCGGCAAATTGATTACCGCCACCAGTTGACATTGTGCTCCCAGCCTGAATCTGTACATCAGTATTATTATCAACAGAGGCATCAAAGATATTTCCGGTCAGCAATGCAGAACCACTTGATTGTAACAATACACCCTGGTTGTTCCCTGATATCGTATTACTAGTCAATTGGACAGGCATGTGTACTGCAAAATTGCTTCCTGCTATCCACTGAAATCCAATGTTAGCACCCTGAACTGTATTGCCCTGATAAAGGACAGTACTTGAAGGACTGGAGTGAGAAGTAACTCTGAAACCTCTCTGAAGATTTGTCAAAGTATTATTTCCACCCGCAAGATTCAGAAACTGGTTATTGCTCACTGTCACATCACCTGTGTGGCCATGACTGTTTTCCCAGATACCCAAAACCGTTTGTGGATTGGCTGATTGGGCATTTTGAATATTAATTGTATTTCCTGTGATCAATAGGTTATCATACACAGCGCCACCGCTTGTATTCGATTGCATACCAACTGTAGAAGAGAAGTCTGGAGCTGCGCTCACACCATCACCCGGAATATTAAGTACGTTGTTTGAAATCGTCTGATTGGTACCAAATGAATAATGAATACCAATATTTTGATTTACATCCAGAGGAGCCGCAGCTGCATTTAGGTCAGTCGCTATATTGAGGATGTTATTTGTAATCGTAGTGCCATTGTACGCATCGCTGCCACCTGGACCGTTGAACATACCGATAGGTAAGTCGAAACCAGAAATGACCATATTTGAAATCGTCCAATCCTGGTTGTCGCCGGCTCCGTCGAAATAAAATACACCTTCAAGATTGATCGCTGCAAGATCCCCTGGCCCCTGAATTGAAGCAGAATTTATTCCAATAGGAGCAGTAAATGTTACGCCATTGAGATTTGCAGGAATTAAAAGTGAATAGTCGTCACCTGTACCATTAGTATCATCATTTCCCAGAGCCCATGATGCAGCTGCATTTGCTTGTGTCCAGTCAAAAGAACCATTCGTGTTAATCGTCCAGTCGTTGCCTACATGATTAACTGCATTGCGAATACGTGTATAGTCGTTATTAGCTGCAGTTGCTGAGGCTATGTCCGTCACATATGAATGATTTGCTTTTACTGTGACGAAGCCTAATGTATTCCAATCAATTTTATGATTGATCTGATCTTCAATTACAAATAGTTGGGCATCTGTAGCTCCTGCTGTTGCAACTACGTTTATCGTGTTTCCGCCGGTTGCATTCATATGATGAATGCCTCCATCAGCGCCCGGAACCCCAGCGCTGCTATGATTGCGTTGGATGCTGATCGCATAAGTGGAGGCAGACAAAGAATTTCCTGTCACCACAATATCTGCCGATGCCATATGGGCCAGACCGATCTCAACATTTGATACTGTATTACCCGTAAAGAAGACATTAGGCGATGTGGATGCTGTGCCTCTATAATCCATGCCCCAAACACCCCACCATTTGATATTATCTGTGGTGGCATTGGTGCCGTTTATGATATTCCCGGAGATCGTGCCTCCGTTCCCATTACTTCGCATAGTTTCTACTCTGATGCCTTCCCATAATACAGGTCCTGTCGGATTTGCGG
>JAYUXX010000010.1:0-2424 GCA_043752765.1 Saprospiraceae bacterium
CGCCATTGACAACCACCTCGCCTGATAAGCCTTTCAATACAGTTAAAATGGCCCTGTTTGGATCAGCGTTGAGATAATCCGATTTTGCTAAAGGAGGAAATGCGTTTGCAAGGCCTTCGCCACCGGGTTGATGACAAGCATTACACGTTTTGGAATATATCAGCTTGCCAGCTGCAATCCTTTCATCCAATGAAACTGCAACAGGTTCCGAAGCTGCATTCGGATCAACTGGCATGGCCTGGATGGAACCGCCTTCCGGTAGATAAATGCCTTCCATTTGTGTGCCAGAGTATAAGTACTCGCTTTCTGTACCTTTTATTTTTAACATTGCCAGAGCTCCTTTATTGAATGCTCTAAAGATGGAATGATCTACAAGTATAAATGTCCCAGGGACCTCTACTTTGAATTCCACGATAGCAGCACCCCCAGCGGGGATCAAAGTGGTTTGAACATTTTCATTGATCAGGGAACCTCCTTCAACATAAACCTTATCAAAGATCTCACCGATGACGTGAAATGACGACACTAGATTGGGGCCGCCGTTTCCAACAAACAACCGAACTGTTTCTCCCACATTAGCAGTAAGCGCTTTATCTTCTACCAATGATCCTACTTTACCATTAAAGACTACATAATCTGCCTTCTCATCAACAGCTTTTTGCATGTCAAAAGGTTGCAAGCCTGGTTCACCATTTTTGCCCACCGTATAAAAATCTCCCTGCATCACATAATACTCTTTATCAACCTTTGGAAGTCCGCCTTCGGGCTCTACAAGGATCAATCCATACATACCGTTAGCAATGTGCATTCCCACTGGAGCTGTGGCGCAGTGGTATACATATAGTCCCGGGTTGATGACTTTAAAAGAAAAGGTTATTTCATGACCCGGGGCGACAAAAGATGAAGTAGCACCTCCACCGGGTCCGGTGACTGCATGCAGATCAATGTTATGTGGTAATTTATTATTCGGATGATTTTTTAAGGTAAACTCAACTTCATCTCCTACCCGGGTGCGTATAAAACTGCCAGGCACTGATCCACCGAAGGTCCAGAATACATATCGAACGCCATTGGCGATTTCACCTTCCTTCTCGATGATTTCCATATCGACTAAAAGCTTTTGAGCAGGACGGTCTAAGACCGGAAAAGGAACTTCAGGAGGCGAAGTCAGTTTTGCTTTGAAAGTCCCTTTCGTCTTGATCATTGTATAATCAGGTACTGTCTTGTCGCAGCCTGTCAGGAAAAGTCCGGTGATCAATATGCACAGCATGATCGTATAATTGAGTTGCATCGTCTTCATGATAGGTTAGCATTTATTTTGTTGTTTTTTAATTCCAGTGCCCCCGGAAAAAGAATATTATTCTCAAGGTGGATATGGTGATGTAAATCGTTCTGAAAATCATGCAGTAGAGAGAATGCAACATGGGCTACTTTACAGCCAAACTGAAGCTTAAAATTTTGGGTGAGCTCTTCAATTTTTTTCCAACGGTTACCTTCGATAACGTGTTCTTGCTCCATGGTTGAAATCATTTCGTGAAAGAAACTTAATGGAACGCAGCTCGCTGAAGGAGCGTCAATTGGACTAGAAGCAAGATCGCGTATCATTGGAAAGACGATCGATTCTTCTGCCTCAAGATGTTGCAATAGGGCTTGTGCATCTTCAGCGAATAATGCTCTTATTTCGAACATAACAGGCTGAGTCTTTCCATGAGCTTTACATATCTGGTCGAGATAAGTGGTTAGAACGGGAATTTGTTGACGGATATAAGTGTGATGTTTTTCAATAATGTAGTCGATTAAATTTGCAGGCTCCCAGTTTGAAAAATCATGTGCATCCGTGATCGCACTAGTTTTAATTGAATCCAGATTTTTAATAACCTCTTCCGCAATCAGCCCTTTTTCCTTTATCACTTCATCCAACGTGCGTTTGCCACGACAGCAAAAATCAATTCCAGCTGCTTTAAATACTGCTGCAGTTCTGTAGTCATTTGCTACGATTTCTCCAATTTGATCTTCAGGCCTGATATTCATGGATAATGTTTTTATAGTTGGAATAAATTAGATTTATTTAAAGCGATATGCTGAAAGAAGCTACAGTATAATAGATAGCCCATCCGACAAACCCAATAATAATTGCCCACAGCCAGGCAGGAATACTACGAGGAGTTTCACTTCCTTCGATTAGAAAAGTTCGCTGATCACCCTTTCCATATGCATTGACCATCAGGGGTATCACACCATCTACGATTTCGTGATCACTGAGGCCTTCCACAGCCACAGCGGGGCCATTTCGGATCACAAAAGGAATTTTACGAATGCCTTCCTTGCCGTGCGGATCTATGCTGATGATCTTCAATACATGTTCACCATCTACAAGCCTGCGGGTATCCAATTCAAAATTGATTGGCGTTGTAAATTCCCCAA
>JAYUXX010000011.1:0-6020 GCA_043752765.1 Saprospiraceae bacterium
GTCTTATAACGTACCGGATCTTCTGGTTTCATATCCAGAACAATGATATCATCCAGTCCATCATTATTAATGTCAGCTACATCCGATCCCATACTATTCTGACTCGAATGTTTCAGATATTCAAAATATTTATCTGTAAACGTCCCGTTCTGATTGTTGATGTAGACACGGTCCGGTTCTATATAATCATTGGCCACATAAAGATCCATCCAGCCATCCTGATTCAGATCAGCAGCAGTCACACTCAGTCCAAATGCTGAAGAAACAAGACCAGCTGCGGAAGTGATTTCGGTAAATTTTGAATTATCATTCCTGTAAAGTTTATTCGACTCAAAAGGTGTGGTGGGATTCGTAAGCCGAACTATCTTACCCGTTGCGTCGGGTTGCAATCTCAATTTAGCAGACTCTTTAAATTCTGTTTTGTGATTCAGTAAAAATATATCCAGATCACCGTCGCGATCGTAATCAATAAAACAAACATGGTTTGTGTTACTGTTATCATTTAACCCCAGTTTTTCACTTTGATCTTCAAAGATGGGAATCGAAACGCCATTCTCTGTGCGGTTGCCCATATTGATAAAAACATGATCCGTTTTTTGTTTATTATCAGTTTTACTGGTGCGACAACTATATATATCCATACGGCCGTCATTGTTAATATCCCCCATTGCAACACCTGTCTTAAATCCTGCAGGAGCGGCCACACCAGCAGGAATAGTAACATTCATAAATTTAAAATCACCCAGATTGAGGTATAAAATGTTAGGTCCAAATGTGGCGGAAAAATACAAGTCTGGCAGGCTATCCCCATTCACATCACCCGCGGCAACACCTCCACCATTGTACATATATTCATAAAGGAGAATGTTGTACGTAAAGTCTTCTTTAAATCGATTCGTAAAATTCACTCCGGTCTGTTCCGGTGTCATCAGGGTGAATTTTGCATTCACATTTACATTTTCTGATTCTTTCCGGGAGGTTTTAATAGGTTGCGATTGTTCTTTGCAGGATCCAACACTCACAATGAGAATTCCTAGGAAGAACCAGGTTGTCATCTGCAATGCTCTTTCGTACCTTTTCATTGTATTTTCCATCAAAGGGTAAAGATACAATCCCGCTACTGACCCATGGTAAATTAAGAAAGCGTAGAAAATTCCGATCTTAGCTCCGAATAATACGCATTTCGGTCTATGAATTTGTTTTATTTACTCTCAATGCCTGATTTTAGCTCTCCTGAGGTATGGATTAGCTTATTGACATTAACTTTCCTGGAAATCGTTCTAGGTGTCGATAACATCATATTTATTACAATAGCAAGTAATCGTCTGCCTGAAAGCCAAAAACCTAAAGCCCGAAACATTGGACTTATATTGGCTATGCTCTTCAGAATTATCTTGCTCTTTGGCTTGAGCTACTTAATTGCATTGTCAAAACCGATTATTTCGACACAGGGCGAATTCTTTTCAGTGGCATTGAGCGGACAATCTATAATCCTGATTTTAGGGGGCATCTTCCTGCTTTATAAAAGCGTCAGTGAAATCCATCACAAACTTGAAGGCCATGGACCTGAAGATAATCTGGCTAAAAAATCCCTTGAAAACACACTCTCGAGAGTTATCATCCAGATTACCCTAATCAATATTGTTTTTTCTTTTGATTCCATTCTTACCGCCATGGGTCTGACCAAAGACGTAACTGTGATGATCATTGCAGTTGTCATTTCTGTCCTAATTATGATGGCTTTTGCAGGGCCTGTAGGAAATTTTGTAAATAAACATCCAACCATCCAGATGCTGGGTCTTTCATTCCTGCTACTCATTGGATTTATGCTCATCGCAGAAGGTGCCCACATTGGTCATGTAAGCATTGCAGGTGGGGAAGTTGGGGCTGTACCAAAAGGGTATCTCTATTTTGCAATAGCCTTTTCATTGCTGGTTGAGTTTTTCAATTTACGCCTCAGAAAAAAAGCAAAACCTGTTCAGTTGTATGGACTGGGTGAGCAAGCAGAAAATGAAGGAATTTATAAGGAGAACTAAATATTAATAGCGTGAATCTGCAATTAAATCGCAACCTCATCTTTTTTGATATTGAATCAACAGGTTTAAATGTCATCAGGGATCGTATTATCCAGTTAGCTATGGTCCGTTATCATAAGGACGGATCACCTCCCGTGGAAAAATGTTATCTCATCAATCCGGGAATACCTATTTCTGAGGAAGCTATGGCGGTGCATGGCATTACGCCAAAGGATGTTGCGAATAAACCAACCTTTCAGCAATTGGCAAAAGAGATCTATGAATTTATCGGTGAAGCAGACCTTGCAGGTTATAATTCAAATAGATTTGATATCCCCGTTCTAATGGAAGAATTTGCCAGGGCAGGCCTGGATTTTGATATTGACAAACGCAGGAATATCGATGTACAGCGTATATTTTATAAAATGGAGCCACGCACTCTGTCTGCAGCTTACCAGTATTATTGTCAGAAGTCGATCGAAAACGCTCACGATGCGATGGAGGATGTGAAAGCTACAATTGAAGTGCTCGATGGTCAACTAAAACGATATGAAGGAAGAGACTTTGTGCCGGAAGAAGGGGAATCAATCCCAAGCCCTATTCGAAATGATGTAGAAACATTGTCCGCATTCACAAATGATCAAAATATTCTGGATGCCACACAACGTTTAAAAATAGATCATACCGGAACGGTTGTTTTTAATTTTGGAAAATACATGGGTAAGCCCGCAGCCGAAATACTGTATAATGACCAACAGTATTATCATTGGATGCTCAATAAAGAATTTTCTCATCAGGTCAAAAAAATAATTCAGCGTCTTGTTATTGAGTATAAAAAGAAATTGCAGTCGACCTGATTTTATTCGATTCACCTTCGGGGTATTGATAATTGGCGTCGTGTTTTTGGGAAGTTGCAGTACCCGTCTAGATGGTTGTCTCGAAATAGGTGCAGAGAACTTTAATCTTGATGCTGACAAAGCTTGCGAAAGTTGTTGCAAGTATCCGACGATTACGATCTCCCTGTCGCAAAAATGGGATAACGAAAATTTTCTTGTTACAGATACCTTTTTTGACCGGAATCTTCAACCGTTTAAAATAGCTGATCTTAAATATGTTCTTTCCTCCTTCGTCTGGAAGGATACAGATGATATAAACTATACTGTTGATAGCAGTCTTATCGCCTGCGGTGCCGAATCAATAGGATACACCAGAGATATAATTCAGGTAGACTCACGACAATTCTTTTATACACTGGACACTATACGACTTTATCCGGCCATTCAAAGCTTAGACTGGAAATTGGGTTGGAAGCCCGAATTGGAATGCGTTGATGGAACAAATAATATTCTACCTGTCATTTTTTCGGATGCAAGCCCTCTTTGGAATTCAAATTTAGGATCCAGATCTGCTATTCGCTTAGTCTTACAGCGAGATATCTCTACTGAAATCAAAGACACCATTTATATCCATACCTGTCAGAATCTATTTTCAAGTTACGTTGACACCTTTGACCTTGGCAAATCCAAAGTCTTGAATCTTACCGTAAATTATGCAGATTGGTTTCGCCTGGTTGATATCACTGACGCAAGTTCAGTTCCTGGTTCAATAATCGCAGGACTTCCGGGAAGTTTTATGAAGACTCCTTAGACACGGGGCAACATCGAAAAATGGTCAACGTTTTATTATACTAATTTCATCCTATGAAGCATTTCGCCATATTTTTCTTCTCCTCCATCCTTCTGGTTGCGGGAGCATGTAAAACTGATAAAGAAGGATCATTGACTGTCCATTTTCTTGGACGTTTTGAAGGTCAGCCTCTTACTATGTTCGACACTCAAAATCTGATGGATGAGGGAGATTTGCAGTTTACTCATTTAAGTATGCTCATCTCTGATATTGCTTTGCTGTCGCCATCGGGGCCAAGGCCACTCAGCGATATCGAATTAGTCGATCTGAGCTTTGATGATGTGCCCTCAGCGTCAGAAGGGTACACGATACGTATAGACGGAATTCCTTCAGGTACATACACCGGCATTAGTTTTGGAATAGGGGTACCCCCCGATGTAAATAATCAAAAGCCCTCTGAATTCCCTTCAACTAACCCATTAAGTAGAAACGGATTCTACTGGGAGGCTTGGAATAGTTACATATTTATGAAAACAGAGGGAAAAATGGATACCGGCGGACCGGGTCCATTTGAAACAAACTTTGCTTATCATACAGGTACAGACGAACTCTTTAGAACCCTTGAAGGGAGTATTCCTTTGACCATTGCGGATGGCCAGACTACTGACCTAAATATATCTTTTGATTACGCAGAAATATTAAAGAGTGTCAATATTTCAGAATTCCCACAAAATCACAATCCTGAGGACAGTGTGCAAATAGCCCAAATTGTGAACAATCTGCAAAGCAGCATTTCCCTCTTTCAATAGAGCTTATCTTTGATTTTCATGTTCTTTCGAAATAATGCATTTGTATACAGTACAATTCTCCTTTTAACAGGACTTTGTTTTATTCAATGTCATGACACCATTGATTTGTCTAATATCGATGATAAAGATCTAACCGGCGTCACCTATCAACCCGTTTCATTTGTTCCGCTTATTCCATCTGGGTATCCTGCTCTTGAGCAGCCGGAGGACAACTTAATGACCCTTGATGGTATTCGATTAGGCAGAAAATTATTTTACGACCCTATTCTTTCTATTGATAGTACAATTTCTTGTTCCTCATGTCATCAGCAGTTTGGGTCGTTTACCGATCAATTAGCTGCAAGTCAAGGAGTTTCAGGTATTACTTCACGCAGCAGTATGAGCCTGATAAATATAGGTTTCCACTATCATGGATTATTCTGGGATGGAAGAGCTTCTACGCTTGAGGAGCAAGCCCTCATTCCGGTTGAAGATCCACTTGAAATGGGGGAGAACTGGGATAACGTAGAATCTAAACTCAGGCAGCACGCCAGCTACCCATCAGAATTTCGAAAGGCTTTTGGTATTGAGAAATCCTCAGAGATAACCCGTGAACTAGCCGCCAGAGCTTTGTCCCAATTCGAAAGAAGTCTGATTTCTGGAGGAAATACCAGGTACGATCGATTTGCAAGAGGGGAGATCTTTTTGGAAGAAAACGAATATAATGGATTCTTAATGTTTTTTGATTTTGATCCCACCATACCGGACGCCGAGTGTGGTCACTGTCATAATGCACCTTTGTTTGCGACGAGTGATTATTTTAATAACGGGATCCAGGAATCTCCGGATTTTGAAGGCTTCCAGGATAAAGGTCTGGGTCTGGTATCTGGTAAAACAAGTGATAATGGTAAATTTAAAGCACCGACCTTAAGGAACTTGGCCTTCACTGCGCCCTATATGCATGACGGAAGTTTTGAGACACTCGAAGAGGTCATCGACCACTATTCGACCGGTGGGAAGAATTCTCCCAATAAAAACGCACTTATTTTTCCTTTGAATTTTACAGAATCACAAAAAGCTGACCTTATCGCTTTCATTTTAACCTTAACTGATAGCTCCACACTGACTAATCAAGACTTTCAAAATCCTTTTTGAGTCTTTTTTGTAAAAAATCTCTAAGGGTTTCCATTTTTTTTTACTGCTTTTTCCTGAAGGTTTAGTGATATAATATTCACAATTTCCGGGTGATATCTAATTGTATAATTATTATATAATTGAATTATAGACTCTTATATATTATTTATAAAATTAATCTAAAAATTCTAATCGTAACAAATATGATTTTTTGTACTTGTTCAGTCTCTGCAATCTCCGGATTATTGTATCATCAATTAAAAACGATTCAAATCCGGTAGAAGTAACGGATTTTAAATTTAGATATGTTCATGGGATTATAATTCTGATGGATAGAAGGTTGCCAAAAAGGCAACTTTCTGTCCTCTTTAAAAAGAAGCTCCCCGAAAATCTAAATTTCTTAACAGGATATGTTCATGGGATTATAATTTGTAGAGCTGGGTTTTTCTGAAGTGAA
>JAYUXX010000012.1:0-30258 GCA_043752765.1 Saprospiraceae bacterium
GCACCATTGAGTGGTTTGCAAGGTCTGTCTGTCAGCCCTTACGGTGGGTCAACCACCATCATTTTAATAGCATGCTTATTTATTAGCTTCAAGGCACACGTGCGGTTGGTCGGAGGGATACATTATATCAATCAATGTCACGAGCATGGCATTGATGACTTCGATATCATCGGCATTTCATATTATTGGCAGTGGCATGCACATACCTGATGCTGTAGGGAATATAATCACAGAATTAAAAAATAATTTCTCGGGCAAGGAGGTGATGATCTTCGAAACAGCTTATCCATGGACGTCAGCTAATGCAGATGGGGCTAATAATATTCTTTCTGCTCTTTATCCTGGCTACAATCCTGCAAGTCCAGTGAACCAGAAAGAATGGATGATTGACCTTACACAAGAGGTAATTGATCACGGCGGACTTGGAGTGATTTATTGGGAACCTGCGTGGGTGAGTACGAGTTGTGAATCTCAATTTGCTCAGGGATCAAGTTGGGACAATGCTACTTTTTTTAATGCCAATCATAATTTAATTGAGAACGGTGGGATTGGATGGATGTTCCATAGTTATAATGTAACTGCTATTGACAATTTTCCATTAATTAAAGCTGAACCATTTTAATTTTCTTTCTATAGCAACAAGGTGATCGTGCAAATGAATTTGGTAATATCAGGGGATGCAAATTTTAAATTATGGATTAATTCAATTGATGGAAAAATATTTATCACCGGAATTTGATTTCATTAATTGATAATTCTCGAATTGAAATTATTGTTCCTCCCAACCCGGCTGGTATTTATATCGCTTCTGTTCGCATAAATGGACATGTAATAAAGTCAGAAAGATTTGTTGTAAGTTATTAGGCGATTGTTAACAATTTACATTTCACTCGGTTTTAATCTCCTATAAATATCTATGTAGTTATTATAAACTTCTCATAATTGACTTTGGTATACATTAACCAAAAAAATATTGTTACGTATATTTTGAATATTATTAATAAACAATCTGATTTTATTATTTAAGTCCAACTACTTAATTTAAAGCACTCTAAATTGACTTTAGTTTACATTAACCAAAAAAATATTGTTACATATATTTTGAATATATTCTTTTCGCATTGGTAATCTCCCTATTTTTATTTCGAAAACATTTTACCGGCAATTGACTTCCTTTTCGAACTAACTTTTTTACTCACCAGTTTAAAACTCCTTTCCCATGGCATTCTCCAAAGCAAATCATTTTAATTCAACACTATACAACCAATCTATCTGGTCAAAAGCATTTGCCCATCCTGCAAGAATTAGTATAATGCTACACCTTTTGAAAAATGGCATTACTCCCTTTTATGAATTACGAAGACTAATTCCACTGTCATCTACAACTGTATCACAACATCTTCGACAATTGCGAAAACTCGGATTAATTGAGGCACAGGAAAAATGTCCTCACACCTTTTACTTGCTAAATAAAGGTGTATGCACAAAACTTGCATTAGTTGTAAAAATCTTGTACAGGGAATTTTAGACATAAAAAAAGCAGCCACTTTCGTGAACCGCTTTTTATATATAAAACATATTTTTTTTTAATATCCCGGATTCTGATCCAAATTGGGATTTGCACCAAGATCAGGCGATGGTATTGGAAATATATTTCTGAATAATTCAACAGATCTTCCTTCAGGAACACCCCCTTTCCATGCCCATACATAATCAGATTGGCTGAACTGGTTGAATCGAATAAGATCGGTACGACGATGAGCCTCCCAATACAATTCACGAGCGCGTTCATCTATTATCGCCTGCAGAGTAAGATCGCCATCAGAGAGATTACCACCTGCGGACTGATATGCCCTTGTCCTTACCTGATTAAAGTAATTCAGAGCAAGACCGCGATCACCACCGCTGCGTAGAATAGCTTCTGAGGCCATCAGCAACACATCACCAAGTCTGAACATCGGAAAGTCAGTATCCGGAAAATCAGTATCCGAACCTGGCGTACCATCAGAGGTTACATTTTTAAATTTATTGATGGCATACCCTTGAGTGAATACAGTAATGTCATTGATATCCAATGTTTGACCGGCCGTATGAAATAATCCCCTCCTATCAAAACTGGTAAGTTTGATTTCATATGTATAATCAGGTTTATCAAGAAAAAGACGAATAAAATAAGATCCCCCGCCAATGGCAATATTGCCCCCATTCTGAGTAAGGATCGCATCGCCAAGATTATCTCCAAGATTAACTGCAAAATCATCGTTGGCCCTGAATTTAAATTCTCCTGCTGTAAGGTCGATATTGATCTCTAATGCTTCTGTAACAGGGTTCCATACCAGATCCTGGTCAGTCGTCCAACCACCAGAGGTAGCATCTCCAAGGATACCCCATGTGCGGCGCTCCAATGAATATGTATTGTTATTGAGATCGACACGAATAAAATACAAGCCTGCTATTCCGGTTCTAATTGTATCGCCATTCATTTCAAGTGTACCATCACCACCATTATCACCAATCCGTTGTGCAAAACTTGAAGATGGGACACGTGTAAAAAAGAATGGGCTATTGTCATCAGGGAAGTAAATGTGCCCTTCAAAGATCTTGTTATTCAATCGTGAAGCCAATGCTGTTTTTGTATTAGTTCCATTCCATCCCTGGTACGCACCCGGAACGTATAACTTTGGATAACTTGCCGTTTTACCTTCATTCGGTTCCACTACTATATCACTTGAAACCGGAAATTTCTCTACAAATTGTCTTGTAGTTCTCGTTCCTCCCCAACCGCTGGCAACCCCGGATTCTACAGGATTCATGCTCCCACCGATACCTGCACGGATGATAAATGTCATACCACCCCACGTTCTAGTATTGATGCCATCAAACGTAACAGGGAAAATGATCTCGTCTGACTTATGATTGTCAGCTAGAAATAAATTCTGATATATAGGTTCAAGAGAATAATTTGCATTGATGACTTTATTGGAATACGTAAGGCTCTCTGTATATTTCGGAGAACTGATATATACTTCAGCGTTAAGATATAATTTGGCAAGTAGCGTCCATACAGCTCCCTGGTCAGCTCGACCGTAAGGGTTTGCTCCCGGGGCTGCAATTTCGTTTTCAATAGCCAGGAGTTCTGATTCGATATAATTAAATAATTCCGGCCCTTTGATTTGTCGTGGAAAGAAGGATCCTACAACATCTTCTTCTGTCACAAAAGGCACATTTCTAAATAGATCAAGTGCATGCCAATAACTAAGTGCTCTAAGAAAGCGTGCTTCTGCGCGATAGCCATTTATTTGCTGCGCCAAGGTCGGATCCACTCCGCGATCAGAGAGTTTGCTTTCGGTGGTCTCTCTCAGATATTCATTGCAAAGAACGATCTGATAAAAGATCCGACTATAGAAAGCGAAAATAAATCCATCATCAGCACTCCAAGCCTGAGCATGAAAATCGCTGATAGTCTGGTCATTCCAGGCAATCAGTGCTTCATCAGTTGGAAGTTCCTGGTGATACCAAAACCCTCGCAGATATTGTCCGAAGCCCTCATCGATTCCCTCAATATCAGCCTGACCAGCTGGTCCCTGCTGCCCAGAGACCGCAAGGCCTGCATACAATTTGGCTAAAATGGCCAGATAAGATTGGGGATCATCAAATACTACATTTGCCGTTACGACATCTTTGTCAAGCGGAACAGTATCAAGATCCTGAACACACGCAAATCCTAATACACTGATTATGGCGATGCAAAGAGTCCACTTTATAATAATTTTAATTTTCATGTCTAAGGAATTTAGAATTCTACATTGACACCAAACACTAATGTTCGAGGTCGTGGATAGATAGTATTGTCGATACCATTGAAGATCTCAGGATCAAGTCCATCGTATGCAGTAAAAACAAAAGGATTTTGAGCTGTGATATATAATCTTAAAAAATCTCCAATCAGATTGTCAAAATTATAACCTAAGGTGATGTGATCTATTTTCATGAAATCTGCCTTCTTAACAAAATAGTCACTAAACGTCAGGCTGCTTTGTTTGAGGACGTTGAGATCAACGGCTGACTGATGAACATTAAACAATGTACCACTCGAGTGATACATCCTGTCAAGCCAACCCATATCGGTTTGTACATTGTTGTACACAAAGTTTCCGATGCTGGCTCGTCCGGCAAATGAAAGATCAAGAGCACCAAATGCAATGCGGCTGGTGAAGCCCAGGGTAAATTCCGGAGCCGGATTTTGATATCTATATTTATCGAGACCATTAAAAATACTATCACCGTTGACGTCGGCAAATTGATTTTCTAATATCTGGCCATTTTCATCATAAAGTTGCTGATAGACATAAAATAATCTTGGCGCATATCCAACACTATGAATTTGAATATTATTACCCAAACCACCGGCAATGCCACCTGTGAGAATTCCAGCATATGTTGGATCCTCCGTCAAGGTGAGTTTGGTTATTTCATTTCGATTATAGGCGAGATTTACACCAAAATCCCAGGTGACTTTTTGGGTTTGTACGGGTGTAATAGAAAGAGCGAGTTCGACTCCTTCGTTCTCCATATTTCCGATGTTCGTGGTAATAAAGTTTGTCAGGTTTGTGCCTGCAGGAACTGGTATCCTGTTGAGCAAATCTTTTGTAAAACGCTTATAGAAGTCAAGTGAACCTGATAGCCTGTTCCGGATGATGGAAAAATCAAAACCCAGGTTATATGTTTTGGTCTCTTCCCATCTTATATTAGCATCATACCCATTTGGTCGGAGTGTGTTAATAAACTCATCACCGAATTGATAACGTGCATTGGCATCACCCAACTGATAGCGGGCTAGATATGCGTAATAGTCTCCAATTTCCTGTTGGCCCGTTATTCCCCATCCCGCTCTTATTTTCAGATTGTTGAATTGATCCCTATCCGTATCAAGAATCTTTACAGCTACGGCAGCAGCCGGAAAAAGTCCCCAACGATTTTCAGGGGCGAACCTTGAAGTACCATCCCGTCTCAATGTAAGTGTAAGGAGATAGCGGTCATCGTAACTATAATTAGCACGACCAAAAAAGGATAAGAGGAAATATTCTGCCGGATCTGCTACTATCTTGGTTTTAGAAGGAGTACCCGCGGCATCTGAATTCCGCGATCCATTATCTACCTCAAAATGTTGCCAGGAATAACCTGCCATCAAATCAAGACTATTTTTGTCAAACGCATTTTTATAATTTAAAAAGAATTCCAGAAGGCTGTTTTTCTTGTTTTGGCTATATTCATTATTTACACCGCCACCATTCAGTGCGTCGAAGGCGAATGCTGCATTTGTAGGTACCACCACAGTTCCTTCCCCATGAGAGTAGTCATAAGCAAGATTTAGATTTGCTCGCAAATCCGGGAGAAATACAAAGCGATAATCTGCTGAAACGTTAGCCAGGTAACGAGTGACATTCGATTCATCATTTCTCAGTTCCAGGAGTGCAACTGGATTGGTGGGAGCTACAAGAGCTGGATTTCCATTCGCGATGGTCCATGTGGTAAACCCTCCATAAGGACTATCCGGATCGCGAACAGATTGTGTAGGGTCAAAACCCAAGGCATTTCCAATGGCGCCCCGATCAGCAAAATGGTTTTGTTCTAGCATTCCTTTAAAATGGAGATTGATCTGAAGGGTATTCTCAAGGAGGCGTGGATTGAAGTTTACACTTCCTGAGTAACGCTTAAAATTGTCTGTCCTCAGAATACCGTCTTTGTCCGTGTAACCCAAAGAGACTCTGTACGGAAGTTCTCCTGCGCTACCGGTGAGATAAAGATTATGATCGTGTCCTACAGCTGTCTGGTATATTTCCTCTTGCCAGTTCGTATTAGCAACTCCAAGAAGAGAATCCTGAAAAACAGGATGGGTAGAATCATATCGTGATTGGATGACAGCTCGGTATTCATCTGCGTTGAGTACATCAACAAAATTCGAAGCTTTTCCAAATGACACATTACCATTATAACCCAATTTTAGCTTGTCTCCGACTACCCCTTTTTTAGTAGTGATCAGGATGACACCGGCTGATGCTCGATTTCCGTATATAGCTGCAGCGGAGGCATCTTTGAGAACCGTAAAGGTTTCAATATCATTAGGATTAATAACATTCAGGGCATTCCGACCTCCTGAAACACCACCATTGTCAATAGGAACTCCATCGATCACGATTAAAGGGTCATTTGATGCACCCAGGGATGACTCTCCGCGAATTCTTATAGCAGCTCCTGATCCTGGACCGCCGTCAGTAGTGATGACTACACCGGGGATCTTACCCGCCAGAAGTTCTTGCGCACCCGTGATAGCTCCCCGATTAAAATCTTTAGATGAGACGGATTGTAGCGACCCAGTTGCATCCTCACGTTTGACAGTTCCATAGCCGATCATGACTACCTCATCCAGCAGTTGGCCCTGCCCGAGAGCGACTCGAATTTCATCCTGATTGGTGATTTTGACCTCAATCGTATTATATCCCGTATAACTGAAAGCAAGGATATCAAAACCGGCTGGCACATTAACAGAAAATGAGCCATCAAAATCTGTCACCGTTCCGACAGAAGCTCCTTTAACAACTACATTCGCCCCGATAATTCCCTCGTTATTTTCAGCATCCACGACAATTCCCCGAACTGTCTGTTGACCCACAAGGGGTAATGAAATGATCACAAAAAGGAAAAAAGTAAGCGTAAACTTTGTAAAAATAAAGTAGACTTTACCCATAAAAATTAGATTTAAAAGTGAAGCTAGTGAATTAAAATTGTAGGTATAAAATTGCCATTATTACGTAAGTTTACAGTATAACAGTAATATATTCACCTAAAATTAACAATGATGAAAATACGTTTACTTTTTTCTGTTTTTATGATGATGCTGACTTTCAGCATTAATGCACAGATTACGACGGTAGGTTTGATTGGTTCCGCTACACCAGGCGGGTGGGACGCGGACACAAGCATGGTGCAAGATGTTGATAGCTCCAATCTTTGGACTATGAGCATTACCCTCACTGACGGTGAAGCTAAATTCAGGGCAAATGATGCCTGGGATGTTAACTGGGGCGATGTTGCATTTCCAATCGGAGTAGGCACTCAAAATGGTCCGAATATTCCGGTGATTGCAGGTGACTACACCATTACTTTTAATTCTAATACCGGGGCTTATTACTTTTCTGTGGCCTCTGATATTGGGATCATCGGTTCTGCAACTCCAACTGGCTGGGACTCCGATGTGAACTTGTTCCAGAGCACTACAGATACAAATGAATATTACATTACTTTGGAATTAGTTGCAGGGGAAGCTAAATTCAGAGCAAACGATGCATGGGATATCAACTGGGGATCTACCGACTTTCCGAGTGGAATAGGTGTTCAAAATGGTCCGAATATTCCGGTTTCCCAACCTGGATTGTATATCATTACATTTAACAAATCCACTGGCGCTTATAATTTTGATGGAGTTGTCATCTTTACGACTGTTGGTATTATAGGAAGTGGTACACCGGGAGGAGATACTCCAACCCCAATGATACAGGATCCTAACAACGCAGATCTGTGGACTTTATCTGCACCGTTAAGTTTCGGTGACTTACAATTTTCCGGAAATGATGGCGAAGTTGTTTGGGGAGGCACCGACTTTCCTACTGGTGTTGCAGTAGAAGGCGGAACACCTATTCCTGTGACAACTGGTGACTGGTTGATTGAATTCAACACGGAATCAGGCGCTTACAGTTTTACACAAATAGAGATTTTCCAAACAGTCGGTATCATCGGCGATGCTACACCGGGTGGATGGGACAATGACACGGACATGGTACGTGACGCTGGCGATTCTTCTCTATGGTCAGTAAGACTTGTTCTGACTGATGGCGAAGCAAAATTCAGAGCAAATGATGCATGGGATGTTAACTGGGGTTCAGGTGATTTTCCTACGGGTGTGGCCACCAGAAATGGACCTAATATTCCGATCACCGCTGGTGAATACATCATTACATTCAACTCCCTCACAGGAGAATACAACTTCAGAGAACTGATCATTTTTACTACTGTCGGTTTAATTGGAACGGGATCACCTTTGATGAATTGGGACACTGATGTCGATATGACACAAGATCCGAATGATGAGAATATTTGGCTGTTCCCTTCAATAGACCTTGTAGACGGTGAAGTAAAATTCAGAGCTGAAGATGCATGGGATGTTAACTGGGGTGCAGCAACTTTCCCCGAAGGAGTTGGAGTACAAAATGGTCCAAATATTCCGACTGTTGCTGGCACATATGGTGTAGTCTTTAATTCAGCTACAGGTGAATATTTATTCACTGAACCATTTACTGCTACTAAAGAAATACTGAGCCCATCAAGTATCAAGGCATTCCCTAATCCGGCAAGCGATTTCCTTAACATCGATCTGAATGGTGTAGAAATACGTGGAGAAATCAGACTTAATGTGTTTGATATGAGTGGCAGACTTGTTTTTTCTGAATTAAAATATGCAGATACACTAATCCGTGTGCGTGTTTCTCAACTACAAAATGGCAACTACACATTGCAAATGAGTAATGAAAATTATATCATCGGAAAACAATTTGTGATTCTGAAATAAATAGAAGCAAACTTATTTAAGGGAAAGGTGGTTTTCTGAGTAGCGGAATGCCACCTTTTTCTTTTTAGTCAACCCCTATTTTTAGTTCACGCTGATTCAACTTTCCTTAATGAAGATATTCGCCTGTATCACCCTACTCACTTTATGGTTTTACCAACCTGCTTCAGCTCAAGTCATATGGACGGTACCTGCCTTTCCAAACAAATTTGATGATGTGACTGTGTATTTTGATGCTTCACAAGGCAATGGTGCATTAGCCGGGTTCGTGGGAGATGTTTATGCACATACCGGCGTCATTACTAGTGAAAGTGCGAATGGAGGTGACTGGAAGCACGTGATTGGCAACTGGGGTGTGCCAGATGCTCGCGTGTTAATGACGCGAGTTGACGAGAATATCTATTCCATTAGCCTCAATATTGCCACATTCTATGGAATTCCCACCCAGGAAGAGGTTTTGAAAATGGCTTTTGTATTTAGAAATGTGAATGGCAGTATCGTGGGTCGCAATGCAGATGGTTCAGATATATTTACAGATGTCTACCCATCTAACAATGGATTGTATCTCACCGTGCGATCTCCGTCAGAGTCTGATGCGGTTATTCTATCCAATGATAGTTTGTTAATTGATGTAATAGCTAGTGATACAGTTACGCTTCGGATATATGATAATGGGAATCTAATTTTTTCTGCTACCACAGACAGGGCTTTGTTTTTCTACCATCCAGTTACTCTGGGTGAACATCTTTTATTGTTCGAAGCAATTGGAGATACCACTGTAACAATAGAGAAAAAGTTCTTTGTGCTAAATCCAAATCCGTTAAAAATTAATCCTCCTGCAGGTGTAGCAAGTGGTCTAAATTATTTTACGGATTCTACCTATGTCTTTCAACTTGTGGCGCCACTCAAGGATTTTGTCTTCCTATTAAGTCCACAAAATAACTACACACCTGATGAAGATTTTCAAATGCAGTTGGCGGAGGATAACAGGACATTTTGGATAGAGGTTCCGAGAGCGTGGTTTGCTGATGGAAAAAATACGTATCAATATCTGGTGGAAGGTGGTATCCGCATTGCGGATCCTCACTCTGAGGTTGTATTAGATCCCTTTCATGATGCATGGGTCGATGTGAATGTAATGGCAACCTTACCTCCATATCCTACTGGTATGACAACAGGGATTGTGACAGCCTTTGATGAAGGGTATCAGCCTTATGCTTTTGTGATTCCTGATTTTGAAAAACCCGCAAAACCATCGCTTATCATTTATGAGTTGTTACTCCGTGATTTTCTTGCTAACCACAGCTTTACTTCGCTTCTGGATACCTTGGATTATTTCGATCGGCTTGGTGTAAATGTGATTGAACTCATGCCGGTCAGCGAGTTTGAAGGCAATGACAGCTGGGGATATAATCAGTCCTTTCACATGGCTGTAGATAAATATTATGGTACACGTGACCAATTAAAAGCTTTTATAGATGCAGCGCATCAGCGCGGAATTGCAGTAGTCCTGGATGTCGTTTTCAACCATGTATTTTCACAAAGCCCGCTTGCGCAGATGTATTGGGATGCTAACAACTCGAGGCCTTCCCCTGAAAACCCATATCTGAATGTAATACCCAAACATCCATTTAATGTAGGTTCCGATGTAAATCATGAAAGTCTGGTAACAAAACAGTGGGTAAAAAGAACTTTAAGTCATTGGATCAATGAATTTAAATTTGACGGATTTCGCTTTGATCTATCGAAAGGAATGACACAGTTTAATTCCGGAAATGATGCGGGGCTGATGGCAAGGTATGATGCAGGCCGTATTGCAATTCTCAAAGATTATGCAAATCATATTTGGAGCGTTGATTCTACATCCTATGTCATCCTCGAACATTTCGCTAATAATGATGAAGAAATCGAATTGTCGAATTACGGAATGATGTTGTGGGGTAATATGAATTATCAGTTTAATCAGGCAGCTAAGGGATTTCAATCTGACCTTGAGTGGATCGATTATACAGTCAGAGGCTGGAACGACCCTCATGTCGTGGGATATATGGAGAGTCATGATGAAGAACGCCTCATGGTTAGGTTGCTCAATGAAGGAGACAGTGAAGGGGATTACAACACAAGAGAATTACCTACAGCACTTGAACGAATAGCTGCAGCCAGTGCGATATTTTATTCGGTACCTGGCCCAAAGATGATTTGGCAGTTTGGTGAACTTGGTTATGACTTCTCTATCAACAGATGTACGAATGGTACCATTTCAAACAACTGTCGACTTGATCCGAAACCAATTCGATGGGATTATCTTCAGAATCCGGACAGAGAGAAATTGAGGCGTGCAACGGCTGCAATGATTCATCTGCGCACAGAATATCCAACCTTCTCCACAGAAGATTTTGAGTTTGCGGATGGTAACTTTTATTTAAAGACCGTTCATCTCAATCATCCGGAAATGGATGCTGTTACCCTTGCAAATTTCAGAGTGACGCCTTCAGAAATCAACCCAAAGTTTCAACAGACTGGTGCATGGTATGAGTATTTCACAGGGGACAGTGTGATAGTTACTAATACACAGGAGAAACTCTTATTTGGCCCGGGCGATTACCGCATTTATACTTCGAAAAGAATTACTCCTCCTGAAGGATTTGTTACAAGTAATATCTATCCGGAGGTGCATGAGGTTGCTCTTTTTCCTAGTCTGGTTTCCAAAAATTCCCAGGTGTTTGGATACCTTCCTTCAGAAATTGAGGTTAAATCAATTTGGATGGCCGACATGAGTGGAATACAACACGAGATTATATATGAATACAATATGGATGGGGGTTTTAGCTTCACCATTCCTAAGCAGTTGGCGTCCGGAATGTATTTTGTTAAGGTAACTACTAACGAAAATTATTTTGTAGGGAAGGTAATTCTGCAATAAGATTTTGGATTTTAAGCAATATGCAGTAGGGTCACAAAATTTTATGACCCTACTGCATGGTATTCACTTTCGGTTGTTAGTTCGAATTCTGAACAATTTTAAAAACGTTAGATTAATTTCCTTGATGAGAAGATCTCCGTTTATAAAAATTTGGATTACACTTATTGTTTTGTTGTGCGGTTCGCACGTAGTATTGCATGCTCAGGAACGTCTGGATCAGATTAGAATTGATGCAGATGGTATAATGCGTTGGAATAAAGATGGAACTGAAGTAACCGGGTTTGGAGTGAATTATACTGTTCCATTTGCTCATGCATACAGATCCGGCAAAAAGTTAGGTGTCGACTTAAAGCAGGCTATTGATCAGGACGTCTATCATTTTGCAAGATTGGGACTTGATCTCTTCAGGATACATGTATGGGATTGTGAAATCAGTGATACACTCGGTAATCTGATTGATAATGAACACCTTGAATTGTTCGATTACCTGCTTTTGAAGTTACAGGAAAGAAAGATAAATGCCGTCATCACACCGATTGCATATTGGGGAAATGGTTGGCCGGATGAGGATGAAGCAACTCCCGGATTTTCTTCAAAATATGGCAAAGCTGGATGTCTTACAAATCCTGATGCCATCAAAGCACAGGAAAAATATCTGAATCAGTTTGTGCAACATGTAAATCGGTATACGGGTGTAGCATATAAAGATGATCCCCGCATACTTGCATTCGAAGTTTGCAATGAGCCTCATCATCGTGGCACACCAGACGAGGTTACCTCTTTTGTAAAAAAAATGAAAGAAGCCATCCAGTTGTCGGGATGTACGAAGCCCGTCTTCTACAATGTTACACATAGCATTCATTTAGCAGATGCATATTTCGATGCTGGTATTGATGGTGGAACATTTCAATGGTATCCCACAGGATTGGGTTTTCAAAAAGAGCTAGGTGGAAATTTGTTACCGAATGTAGACCGATATGTCATTCCTTTCGAGGATGTATTGAAAAAAAATGGAGCAGCCCGGTTTGTCTATGAGTTTGATGCTGCTGATATGGGTTCGTCATATATGTACCCGGCTATGGCACGTAGTTTTCGTTCAGCGGGAATGCAATTAGCTACTCATTTTTCATATGATCCAACGTACCTGGCACCATTCAATACAGAATACAATACCCATCACATGAATCTTGCCTATGCACCTCAAAAGGCATTGAGCCTGATGATCTGTGCTGAGATATTTCGCAAGATTCCACTTAACAGTGATTATGGAGTGTATCCTGCTAATACAACGTTTGGCCCTTTCCGCGTGAGCTATGAAGACAATCTTGCGGAGATGTTGACCGAAGAAAAATTCATCTATACAAATCATACCAATACCAAAATTATCCAACCAGAAAAAATAAATCAAATTGCAGGATGGGGTAATTCAACCCTGGTCGAATATGATGGTACAGGTGCATATTTCCTGGATAAACTTGGTGAGGGCATCTGGAGGCTTGAGTTAATGCCTGACGCTGTGATCATTGATAATTTATTCGGCCAGAACAGTCTGGAAAACACGCGCGCTGTTATTAACTCTCAACGAAGGAGAATGAAAATTAGCATTCCTGATTTTGATTATGGTTATGCCATACAGAGTGTTGACTGGAGGGACTCAATTATTTATCGTGAAGTTGAAAATGGTGTTGTAGAGATAACGCCTGGTGTATATTTATTAATGGCTCCTGAATATGAACAGGAAGAATATGTGACACTCCTGTCCAGAACAAGCCTTAGTATAGCTGAGTATTACGCACCTCCGGCGACCCCAAAAAAAACTCATGTTATAGATATCACACAGCGCGAATTCCGAATTTCATCCATTAATGCAAAACCAGAGTCCTCGTCTGATCCTATAATACTTTTTCATGCACGTTTGGATTCAAGCCGACTTAACAGGCAATGGGTGAAGGGATCAAAACTAATCCCACCTTTTTCTCCGGACGTTTTATCCAACCTTTATATCAAATTAGATGGACTTGTTGAAACGGATGAAGAAAATCCTAATGCAGAACCGATAGGTGAATATCCTATGCGTCATTATTTTGGGGATTTGATAGCGGGCAGAAGAAAAGAACTTAGGGAGAAAAAATATTTAGTGCTTGCTGGTCATACACCGGGCGGCTTTAATTTTCCTATTCAGCTTTCGCTGATCATGAAGGATGGCTCAGCTTTTGGCTCAGTAGTTGAGCTGAATTCAACGGATCTGGTTTATAAAATTCCTCTTGATGATTTGAAGAAGGTTAAGCCCGTATTACTGCCAAGGCCTTACCCTACATTCCTACCCTATTATTCAGAAGCAGGTAATGCTGTTCAACTTAATCTTAACCAAATTGAAAGTTTCCAATTATCTGTGGGACCTGGAATTCTTAAAACTGACTGGGAAAAAACGTATGAGCTCATGATCCAGGGTATATGGCTGGAATAAAGGGTGTCAAACAAATTGATAGGGTTATTTATCCCTTCCTGAGATTCAACATTTAACCTGGGTATATGCATGATCGCTAACCAGGTCTAGTTGACTTTTCTGCCCATCCGGTTTTCCACTTTTCTTCCGTTCATTCTTTCATGAATTGTATTTACATTGAGGGTGCAAAACCAATTCTTGTATGGGCAATCTTACCACCTTAGATCTTACTGTTTTTCTATTCTATTTCGCCCTCGTTGCCGGATATGGGTATTGGATCTATAACAAGAGAAAAAGCCAGGAACATGATTCCAAAGCTTTCTTTTTAGCAGAAGGGTCCTTAACCTGGTGGGCCATTGGAGCCTCTATGATTGCTTCAAATATTTCGGCGGAGCAATTCATCGGCATGTCGGGAAATGGATTTCGTCTTGGACTAGCGATTGCGTCCTACGAGTGGTTGGCAGCCATTTCACTTATCATTGTGGCTGTATTCTTCATGCCGATCTACCTGAAGAATAAGATCTTCACCATGCCTCAATTTCTCAAACAGCGGTACAGCGAAACTGTGGCCGTGATCATGGCCATTTTCTGGCTCTTTCTTTATGTATTTGTAAACCTCACATCGATCTTGTATCTGGGTTCGATTGCGATCAATAATATCTCTGGCGGCGAATATTTTCATGCTATCATGATCGGGCTGGCCATTTTTGCTCTGATCATTACACTTGGTGGGATGAAAGTGATTGGATATACAGATGTCATACAGGTTGTTTTTCTCATCGGAGGGGGATTAGTTGCCACATACATTGCATTGACTTTGGTGAGCCAGGAATTTGGGTTAGGTAAAGATGTTCTCGCAGGATTTAATGAATTACTAAGGCGCACACCGGATCACTTTGACATGATTTTTGATAAACCTGGACCAGGCTCCACCGTGCATGAGGTAAATCATTATATAAGCTTGCCAGGTATAGCCATGTTGCTGGGAGGTCAGTGGGTTGCTAATTTAAATTACTGGGGTTGTAACCAATACATCACACAAAGAGCTTTAGGAGCTGACCTGAAGACTGCCCGAACCGGAATTCTATTTGCAGCTTTTCTTAAAATCCTGATGCCGGTCATCGTAGTGCTCCCTGGGATTGCAGCTTATGTCTTGCATCAGAATGGAGAATTGCAACAACAAATGATGACAAATGGAGAATTCAGGGAAGACAATGCTTATGCGGCCATCCTGGGTTTTTTACCCTCAGGACTGATGGGTCTTTCAATGGCAGCGTTAACAGCAGCTATTGTTGCTTCCCTTGCGGGAAAAGCGAATAGCATTTCCACCATTTTTACGCTTGACCTTTATAAAAAATATATTAATAAGGAAGCAACTGAAACAAAGATGGTTTGGATAGGCAGGTTCACTGTTCTGGTTGCGATGGTCATTGCAGTTATATTTACCTGGAATGATTGGCTCGGCATTGGTGGTAAGGGTGGATTTGAATTTATACAGAAGTATACAGGATTTATATCCCCCGGCATCTTTGCCACTTTCTTATTAGGATTCTTTTGGAAGCGAACTACTGCTTTAGCTGCGATTGTAGGTATTGTGGGTGGATTTTTATTATCCGTTTTGTTTAACAATTTTCTGCCTCAGATTGCAGGTAATGAAACCTGGTTATACACAGCTTATCCTAATTCAGATGGTAAATATGAGATCCCTTTTCTCATCACGATGGGCTTGGTCTTTTTTATTGTGGTGATTATGATGGTTATTGTTTCACTACTTGATCCAAAGAGTAAAAACAATCCCAAGGCTATTGAATATGATCGTACCATGTTTAAAGTCTCACCGGGGATGATGGCAATGATTCTGATTATCATTGGAATTATCGGAGCTATCTATGTGCGATTCTGGTAAAACCTCCTATAGCTAGGACTATAAACTAGGAACTAGAAATCCATCTTACGACGATGGTCCCGCTATTATGAAGTGAATGAAGCGGGGTAGAAACTAGAAATCCATCGTACGACGATGGTCCCGCCATTATGAAATGAATGAAGCGGGGTAGAAACTATTAAACTAGAAACTAAAATTACTAGCAACTAGAACTAGCCACTAAACCCATAGTCTAGGAACTAGAAACTAACAAACAGCAACTACACCTGGAAGCAGCGGACAGTTGTTTACTAGGGTGCCTTTTATTAAAATTGGTATGAGGTTTGTCCAACTAGAAGCGTTGGACCATTTGAAAACTTTTCTTTTAGATTCTTCCTTTAATTATCAGATTATTCGCACGCTGGCATTACCGCCGCTTCTTCTAAAATCGAAATTCTATAAGGTTTGTAATTCTAGGTATACGTGTTCAAGGAATTATATAAGCCCTTGACGTTTAAGCATAAGAATAAAAATTATTTCCAAATTTCAATTCATTTTCGAACCTCCGCGATGTATTCTTTGTTTTATTGCCAGGTTGGTTGTTTAGAATAAAATCAGTTCAATCACCCAACCTTTTTATTGGCTTTCTCCTCTTACCTATTAAATGCCTTTGAAAATGAAAACGAAACCGATACACCTCACCCTTTTCTTTCTTTCTTATTCTCTTTTTATATCCGCCCAAACGTATACGTTTGATTTTTCAATTAGTGATCAACAATTTGAAGGAGGCGTGTCTGACTTTGGTGTAGAAATGAGTGACCAACACCAATTTATTTTTGAAAATACAAACTATCAACCTCCACTTGATACTGGGCGACTTGCTCAATACATGCGGGGTATTAATCCTAGTGATGATTTATTCATGTACATGAAACGAAAAATCACTGGACTTCAGCCCAATACAAATTACCAGATTACGTTTGTAGTTGAATTTGCCTCTAAGTATCCTACCAATGCTTTTGGCGTTGGTGGACCTCCAGGAGAAGCTGTAACAATGAAAGCAGGGATCACCCTTATTGAACCCGATACTTTAATTACGGATGTAGCCGGCCCATACGTTTCAATGAATATTGATAAAGGAAACCAATCTACACCCGGTGTTGATATGGATACTATTGGGCATGTGGGTGTAGAAGACACCACCACAGTTTATGCTTTAAAAATTAACGACAACATAGGTCATCCATTTACTTTCACAACTAATCAAACTGGTGAGGGTTGGATCATCATTGGAACGGATTCTGGTTTTGAAGCTGAAACCGCTTTATATTATTCAAGTGTTACTGTTGATTTCACTATCTCAACGAGTACTCGTGATGGACTTACACCAGATGAAATTAGTGTGTATCCAAATCCGTCTTCCGGAGCTATTTATGTAAGTTCAAGCGGAGGTGATTTCGATATGATACGCATCTATGACACTTCGGGTCGTATGTTTAAAACCTACATGTCCAAGAGCAGTGACGTATCGTTTTTTCTCCCACGTTCTGATTATTTAGTCAAAGTGACAGCTGGTGATACAACTGTGGTGAAGCGAATACTGGTGCAGTAATTAAAATAGAATCCTTGGAGTAATTATTCGAAAAACTTCAGATATTTTTGCACGGCTTTATTCTCATCTTTTAACTGTGAAACCGTGAGATCACTGAATGGGGCAATTTCTATTGTAGGTTTATGACCTTCATCTTCCTTTTCCAATTACCTACACTAACAATATCCTTTGCATTCAAAATCACATTCTCACTTGTAAAACTAGTGCAACGCTTCTATTCAATCATTCTTGTACTGATAGTGCAGAGGAATTCTTTTCAAAAAAGCCTCATCAGGTTCTGGAACCCAGTGATGTAATCCACCTGCTCGTTCATCATTAAATGTTGTCGGAATATTCCCTGCTTCGGTACGATTTGCCCACGTAGTAATTGAATTACCATCATCGCGGCGAACCATTGTGATACATTCTTCGACAGGACACACAAGCGAGCAAAGATTGCACCCTACACAATTCTCCTCGATAATAACAGGCTTGCGATCCGCAAAATCACTCTTCAGATTTATCGCCTGGTGGGCTCCGTCTTCGCATGCTGTGTAGCACAACTGGCAACCGATACATTTAGAGGCATCAATACTAGCTACTACTTTATAATCGAGATTGAGTTCTTCCCAATGCAGAACATTTTGTAAGGCACGGCCACGCATTTCATCAATCGACCTGAAACCTTTGTCATCCATATATTGCTCAAGCCCCGTTACCATTTCACGGATGATTCCAAATCCATAATGCATGACAGCGGTACAAACCTGAACTGTAGATGCTCCCAGTAAAAAGAACTCCACTGCATCACGCCAATTTTCGATTCCTCCAATTCCCGAGATTGGAATATTTACTTGTGGATGTTGTGCGCAATTTTTCAACATATTCATGGCAATCGGTTTTACTGCGGGTCCGCAATAACCACCATTTGTACTCTTACCATCAACAATTGGATAAGGAACAAAATTGTCGATGTCTACACCTACAAGACTTTGAATGGTATTGATCAAGGATATAGCGTCTCCACCTCCTTCAACAGCAGCTATTGCGGGACGCGTGATGTCTGTTATATTCGGAGTGAGCTTTACGATAACCGGAATCGTGGCTACTTCTTTCACCCAACTTACGATTGCCTTCAACACTTTTGGTTCCTGACCTACTGCACTTCCCATACCTCGCTCACACATTCCATGAGGACAACCGAAATTGAGTTCTACTCCATCGGCACCGGCATTCGTCACATCCCGCATGATCTGGTGCCATTCTTCCCTTGTCTCCACCATCAATGATGCAATGACTGCGTGATAGGGAAAACGTTTTTTTACTTCTTCAATCTCCCTGAGATTATCGCGGAGTGGACGATCTGTGATCAGTTCGATGTTGTTAAATCCAATCATCCGGTTGTCCCGATAGTTGACAGCACCATATCGCGATGACACGTTGACAACAGGTACACCCAATGTTTTCCAAACTGCGCCACCCCATCCCGCGTCAAAGGCTTTCATTACCTGGTATCCGCTATTTGTTGGGGGTGCCGAAGCAAGCCAAAATGGATTTGGCGATTTGATACCCGCAAAATTTACATTTAGATCTGCCATCGTGAAATCTAAAATAGCTGTTATTCCTACTTATTAATATAAAAGCTTGATAAATATCAAACTCTATTGGAGCATTTACTATTCTTCTGCATGAAATGATGGATAACGCAGGTTTCCGCCTTTCAATGTGAACGTTTGCTTATTTGACTTGTTTCACAGTTATATAGTCATTTCTTCATTCAACAAATTAATCAATATGAAAAAGTTAATCTTCCTGATGGGCATCGCAGCTCTTTCCCTGGTCTTCCTTCCAGGGTGCGACGACGATGATACGATTTCCCCAACCGAAAGTGCTGAATTTCATGCATTTAAAGATGCAATGCGGGATTTGTGGAGCGACCATGTCATCTGGACCAGGAATGTCATCATCAATGTCATGGATGGTGCACCCGGGACTTCAGAAGCAGTTACCAGGCTACTGCAAAATCAAGAACATATCGGAAATGCCATAAAGCCATATTATGGCGATGCGGCCGGAGAATCACTGGAGACATTACTGAAAGAACATATTAATACTGCAGCTACTTTGCTGACCGCTGCTAAAGCGGGAGATACACCCGGTTTCACTGTAGCAAGTACCGCCTGGTATGCGAATGCTGATGAAATAGCAGTTTTTCTCCACAATGCCAACCCGGACCATTTTGAGCTTGCCCATATGAAAACCATGATGAAAGAACATCTGGATCTGACAATCGAAGAAGCTACTGCACGGCTTCAGGGAAATTATGCATTAGATGTTGCCACCTTCGATGAAGTCTATGACCAAATATTAGAGATGGCTGACATGTTAGCAGAAGGTATTGCCAATCAGTTTCCGGATAAATTCTAAAGAGAAATAAGGAAGATCATTAAAGAAGAGGCCGTCTCAAAAGTGGCCTCTTCTTTTTTATATAATTTATTTATTATACATATTAAAGCATGGGATCAAAAAGATCAAAAGCTGTTATTTTTAAGCCATATCACCAGAATCAACCAATTTATTCCCTACTTCTTTGGATGAATTGATTGATGAGAACTATCCATTAAGAGTTGTTAATCGGGATTTGGATACCATCGATTTAGAACCAATCCGTCGGCTTTTTAAAGGAGAAGGTACTTCTGCTTATCATCCTCGGCTGCTTTTAAAAATTTTGGTTTATGGGTATTTGACAAATACGTATTCCAGTCCTAAACTAGAAGACCAAGTCCGTCAAAATATTCACTTTATGTGGCTGGCAGGCATGAGAACTCCTGATCACCATACTATTAATCGCTAGAAGTGAGAATCTATTTGGTCATTTAAGACCTATTTTTGGACAGATCGTACAATTATTAATTGCTTAGGAATTAATATCCTTAAAGAAGCCGTTTTTATAAGTGGCACCAAGATTGAATGGGTTGCTAACCGCTATACGTTTGTTTGGGGTAAACCCATTAAATCCAGCAAGGAACGAATAGGGAAACAACTTAATGAATTATGGAAATATGCCCAGCAAGTAGCAGCGGAGGAGAAAAAAGAAATTGGTGAAGTAGTTTTTACTCCTATCTCAAAGGAAAAAGTTGAACATGTTATTCATTAGATTGATGAACTTTTAGCCGGCAAGAAAATTTCTCAAAAAGTGCGGCAAAAGATTCAGTATGCAAAGAAAAATTGGCCTGCCAATCTCAATAAATATGAAGCCCAGGAAGAAATCCTGGAGGGTCGGAATAGTTATTCAAAAACAAATTCTGATGCAACCTTTATGCGTATGAAAGATAATCATATGCGAAACTGACAAACTCAAACCTGCCTACAATTTGCAAATAAGTACTCAGGATCAGTTTAATCTTAAATATAGTTTACATCAAAACCCAACCGATATACTTACGCTAAAACCCCATG
This sequence comes from Saprospiraceae bacterium, assembly GCA_043752765.1. Lineage (GTDB taxonomy): Bacteria > Bacteroidota > Bacteroidia > Chitinophagales > Saprospiraceae > Opimibacter. The sequence goes on from JAYUXX010000012.1 coordinate 20,907, forward strand.
TAGAAAAATTCGCTGAACTCTATTCACAGTTGCCCGCTACAATTGTAACAGATGCTGATGTGGATCGAGTGAAAATTTTGCTTTCCTAGATGATGCAAAAATCAATGCGTATGTAAAGGATGCCTATTTTGACCGCGATCAAAAGAAGCCAGGAAAAAAGGAAAATCCAAACTCGGCAGAAAATGTTCTGTACAATTCAGATTCCGATACTGTCCATTGTCCAAGTGGTCTACAAATGAAATTTTTTGGAAACCGTGAAAGAAAAACAACCACTGGCTTTACCAGAACAATTAGTCAATATCGTGCATCTGAGTGTGCCCAGTGCCCCTTTAATCAATGTGTTGCCCAGATGATCCAAATCGATCTATTGAGATTGATCTTAGCTTAAGAAGGTATCGAGACAAGGCTAGAGCTTATTAACCTCAGAGGAAGGGATAAAATACCGCAAACAAAGATGCTTTGATGTAGAGCCGGTGTTTGCCAACATCAAAAACAACTATGCCTTCAAACGATTTTTATTGCGATCAATCCACGAAGACAGAAGTTGAAATTGGCCTTCTTTCAATAGCTCAAAACCTTCGAAAGTGGAAAGCATAGAACACTTTTAAAGCTTTTTGGCTAAAAGTCATCGATAAAACCTAATAAAGACCTTTTAGCATTGACAACCAAAACATGGATCCTATTAGGCAGTATAGACCATACAGTCTAATACAAAAAAAAGCCGTCTCAAAGTTTACTTTTGAAGACGGCCTATTCTTTATTTATTTTATAGCCTAAAATTTTTCTAAACACTAGTAGAAAACAAATATTCCAATATTCCTCTTGCTGCCTTTTTTCCATCAGCAACTGCATTTACCACCTCCTGACCTCCACTTACGGCATCACCGGCTGCGAAGTACTTTGGATTTGTTGTGTGAAATGAGTGATTGACTACTATTGTCCCGTTTGATTTGGTTTGGATGCCACCGATCATTTCAAGTATGTTGATTTGTTTTGACTGACCTGTGGCCTTAATCACCCACTTGCATTCTTCGATAAATTCAGTACCGGGAATATTCTGTACGTCTCCATCAACAAGATGAGTGCGTATGAATTTAACTCCTGCTACATTTTCTTCGCCGAGAATTTCTAAAGGGGCTACGTTAAACATTCCTCTTACGCCTACCTCTTTAGCCAGTTCATATTCAAAAGTATAAGCACCCATTTCTTCCTTGCCTCTTCGATATGCCAAGATCACACTTTCCGAACCCATTCTGGCACATTCACTTGCGGCATCCATTGCGGTATTTCCAGCACCTAACACAATTACTTTATTTGCAACCTTCACCTGGTGGTGTTTCAATCTCAATTTTTCTACCCATTCAACAGCACCAAAAACTTGGGGAAGGTGTTCTCCCGGAATATTTAGCAATGATGTTTTTCCTAATCCAATACCTATTAAAATGGCGTCGTAGTTATTTTCGATTCTTTCTAAATCTTCTTTTCCATTAATAGGTGTGTTGTAATAAATGGTATAGCCAAATTGTTTTTCCAAATACTGCATTTCATCTAAAACTTCATCATTTGAAATTTTATAAGGCGCTACTCCATGCACAGTCAACCCCGACGGCAATCCCTTTGCTTCAAATATATCCACTTCAAATCCCAAAAGGCGAAGCTCACAGGCACAACTGATGCCTGCAGGGCCTGCACCTATCACTGCTATCTTTTTTCCATTGTCCTTTGGCGGTGAATAAAATTGCTTGTCAGAAATAATGGCTTTGTGAGTAGCATAAGATTGTAATCTGCCAATCTCAATAGGTTTGACATCTGTATGATTGTAGACACACGCCCCCTCACATAATACCTCTGTCGGACAAACTTTACCGCATGCATACCCAAAATAATTCGCATCAAAAATGGTTTTGGCTGCACCTGATTCATTTTTCGCATTAATCTGGCGTATAAAGAGGGGAATATCAATACTTGTAGGACATGCGTTGACACAGGGAGCGTCATAGCAAAACAAACAACGTGCACTCTCATAAAATGCCTCGTTAGAAGACATGAGCGGTTTGATAGGACAAAAATTTGCCGAGAACTCAGATTCACTATTAGGAGTTTTGTATTCAGACATTAAACAATTTTGAATTTTAGATTTACGATTTTAGATTTTTTTAATTATTGCCGTTGTTTGGAGTTTGCTCCAACAACCCGTAAGATTTTTGATTCTTGATTCTTGATTCTTGATTCTTTATCTGGTCACTAATATTTTTTAAATGGCATCTCAAATAAGCATATAAAGATCACCCTATTACCATATTGCGAGCTTTATAATTCTACAATTTTTCCATACGTCTCAGGTCGTCTGTCTCTAAAAAATTGCCACACATTTCTGACCTCCTCAATCATATCCAGATCAAATTCAGCGATTAATAATTCATCCTTATCTTCTGAAGCTTGCGCGAAAATCTGACCCCGTGGATCTACGAAGTATGAAGACCCATAGAATGTGCCTACGTTCCAGGGCTTTTCGTTTCCTACACGATTGATGCAACCCATGAAATATCCATTGGCGACAGCATGCGCCGGCTGTTCCAGATTCCAGAGGTATTTGGAAAGTCCTGTAACTGTGGCCGATGGATTGTAAACGATTTCAGCGCCGTTCAGACCAAGGATGCGTGCCCCATCAGGAAAATGACGGTCATAACAAATGTAAACACCCACTTTAGCATATTGAGTTTGAAAAACCGGATATCCCAGGTTGCCAGGCTTGAAGAAGAATTTCTCCCAAAAGCCGGAAGTATGAGGGATATGATTCTTCCGGTACTTACCGAGGTATTTACCATCCGCATCGATGACAGCAGCTGTGTTATACAATACACCTGCCTGTTCTCGCTCATAAATCGGTACAATAATTACCATATTATACTTCCTTGCATATTCCTGCATTAATTCCGTAGTGGGACCAGGTACAGTCTCAGCACTTGCATACCATTTTTGGTCCTGCCCGGGACAGAAATAAGGCGTGTTGAAAATTTCCTGTAGGCAAAGAATTTGCACTCCTTGTTTACCTGCATCCTCAATGTATGGAAGGTGCTTCTCAAGCATTGCGCTTACGATTTCGTCAATAGTTCCTTCTCCCTCTGTCTTAGGCAAAGACATTTGGATAAGACCTGATTTAATGATTCTTGCCATAATTTCCAGGGAATAGTTGTCAGCACCAGCTGAAATAATTCATGTATATTTAAATGGAAAACAATGATTATTCTTACACCAAGGTAGTCAGGAATTATTCATTTAACACCAGTTAAATCAAACAGAATGTGCAACATAAAAGAGATAGGTTCTCCTCATAATTCTCAGCTCTGATTCACTACCCTTAATTCTATATCTGGCATTATAAACTCTCGAATTAATACTTAATATTTCATGAGCCTGCTTATCAAAAACGGACATATCATCACTGCTGCAGAAGATTATCATGCGGACATTTTAATTGAAGGCGAGATTATCACAGCTATAGGCCAGCATCTACAATACGATGCGGATGAAATAATAGACGCAAAAGGGTTACTGGTATTTCCCGGCGGAATAGATCCGCATGTTCATCTAGACATGCCTTTCATGGGTACATACAGCAGTGATAATTATGAAACCGGGACATTGGCTGCTTTGCACGGAGGGACGACTATGGTGATTGATTTTGTACTGCAGACAAAGGGACAATCATTGCATCATGCATTAGATGCCTGGAAGTCTCGATCGAATGGTAATTGTTATGGAGATTATTCATTTCACATGGCCGTTACTGATTTTAATGAACAAACGCGGACAGAGATTGAAACCTTAGTTGAAGCTGAAGGAATCACTTCTTTTAAAACGTTCATGGCTTACAAGGGTGCATTGATGATTGATGACCGTCAGATGGTAGGACTGATGCAGGAAGTTAAAAAATGTGGTGGGATGGTGACAGTTCATGCTACCAATGGGGACATGATCGATTACCTGATTGCTAAACATCGTGAGGAAGGAAAGTTATCTCCATTATATCACTACTTATCTCAACCTGAAATTACAGAAGCTGAAGCAACAGGTCGTTTTGCGGACATGGCATACTACACAGGGGTTACGGCTTATGTAGTGCATATGACGTGTGAAGGTGCATTGAACCACATTCGTGATATTGAAAAACGAAATCAAAAAGTGTATGCAGAGACCTGTATTCAATACCTTATCCTCGATGCATCACTTTATGAAAGGAATTTCGAAGGAGCTAAATGGGTGATGAGTCCTCCCCTTCGTCAGAAAAAAGATCAGGATACTTTATGGGCAGGGATTAATCAGGGTACTGTGCAGGTGGTTGCGACCGATCATTGTCCATTTCATTGGGAGCAAAAGAAGATGGGAGAGCATGATTTTTCAAACATCCCGAATGGTCATCCTGCGATTGAGAATCGGATGGAACTCTTATTTACAGAGGGCGTAAAGAAAGGAAAAATATCAATGAATAAATTTGTGGAAGTCACCTCTACAAATGCTGCTAAAATATTCGGGATGTTTCCTCGAAAGGGATGTATTGCTGTGGGCAGTGATGCTGATATTGTGTTATTCGATCCCAATGAAAAACATATCATCTCTGCTTCAACTCATCATATGAATGTTGATTATAGTGCGTATGAAGGTTGGGAAGTTGAAGGAAGGTGTAAGACTACAATTCTACGTGGTAAAGTTGCTATACATGAAGGTGCGGTGAAGATTGAAAAAGGGTATGGGAAATTTATCAGGAGGAATAAGGTTTCGGGTGTTATTTGAAAAATGGTCACTTTCCCTCATCTCCGGAAGGAGTTTGACCCCAAAATCCCCTGAAGGTCTACTCAGCCCTAAATCCCCTGAAGATCTACTGACCCCTAAATCCCCTGAAGGGGACCCTTTTTCCATATAAAAAGTTTTGCTTAAGCAAAAACCGCCGCTGCATGGAGTTTGCTCCTGCAGCCAACGCGGCCCCAGCATCTCAGTGGTTGTTGGAGCAAACTCCGAACAACGGCATGGTGGCATAAAAAATCGCTGCTGCATAAAGTTTGCTCCTGAAGCCCACGAAGAACACAAAAACCGCCGCTGCATGGAGTTTGCTCCTGCAGCCAACGTGGCCCCAGCATCTCCGTGCTTGTTGGAGCAAACTCCGAACCTCGGCAATAGGGGAGAATCTGTAGTTGTTGGAGCAAACTCCAAACAACGGCAATAGGTGAGAATCTGTAGTTGTTGGAGCAAACTCGGAAAAACGGCAATGGGTGGAGGATTGGTGGTTGTAGGAGCAAAACCCCAAACTATGGCATACTGTGGAGAAACAATATTTGTCGGAGCTTGAACATTACAATTCACCGATGTCCTCAAACCATAGATCAGGGTGATTTGCAATAAATGAACGCATCATTTCCTTACATTCTTCTGAATCAATGTTGATGACTTCTACACCATGTGATTCCATAAATTCTTTTGCACCGGCGAAGGTTTCAGCTTCACCTGCGATAACTTTCTTGATTCCAAATTGAACAACTGCACCGGCGCAGAGGTAGCATGGCATTAGCGTAGAATAAATTGTTGCATTCCGATAATTTCCAACACGACCTGCATTCCGAAGACAGTCAATCTCAGCATGTGTAATAGGATCTCCATCCTGGACTCTTTTGTTATGACCACGTCCAATAATTATTCCATCCCGTATCAAAACAGATCCGATCGGAATACCACCCTCTGTAAGACCTTGTCTCGCTTCTTCAATTGCAGCTTTCATAAATTCATCCATAAACCTATTTTCTTTTCATTAAAATTAGATACACCAGAAAGGAAACTACAAATCCTACAAACCATGCGTAATGATAGAGATTAGCTATCCAGATAGAAACACTTTCTTTTTCAACAAGATTTACAGTAACTAAAAATCCGGGGACATTTGGAATAATCCCTGCGAATAATGCAATCAATGCACTAAAGTTGAATCCCCTTGTGTATGAATAAATACCTGTGGTCGAATAAAGATCTTCTGACGCGAGTTCTTTCTTGCGGATAAAATAATAATCGGCAATCATGATCCCTCCAATCGGACCTAATAGACTTGAATACGCAATTAGCCAGGTAAAAATATATCCTGTGGGATCAGCAATTAACTTCCAGGGGAAAATAAGAATCCCTAATATCCCTGTTATAAATCCTCCTGTTCGAAAATTTATTCTGGATGGCGAGAGGTTTGCAAAATCATTTGCAGGGCTTACGATATTAGCTGCAATATTAGTTGCTAAGGTGGATAGTGCCACAGCAATCATCGCGAGGCTTACTACCATTTTACTTTCGAATTTTCCAGCTAGGACAATGGGGTCCCAAATAGTCTCACCGTAAATAATAAATGTAGCGGATGTGACTACAACACCAATAAACGAAAAGAGTGTCATTGAAGTTGGCAACCCAATAGCTTGTCCGGTGACTTGTGCTTTCTGACTTTTGGCATATCGAGTAAAGTCAGGAATATTTAAAGACAATGTTGCCCAAAAACCAACCATACCCGTCAATGCAGGAAAGAAAAAATTCCAGAAATCTTTATTTGTTTGAAACTTTGCAGGCTGTGATAAAATTGGTCCTAATCCATTACCTGCATCGATAGCCCAAAATAAAAGCGCCAATGCTGCCAAAGGAAGAAAGATGGCTTTAAATACTAATAACTTCCTGATACTTTCTACGCCGAGATAAGCCACAAACATATTGAGCAGCCAGAAAATAAAAAACGTGATAGCCGGTCCCGTCTGCAAGCCCCATGAAACTGGAAATATTTCTGGCAACGTCGATAAGGCGGGCCACCATAATCGCAACATTTGAAATAATGCAAAACCTCCAATCCATGTTTGTATTCCGAACCATCCACATGCTACAATTGCCCTTAATAAAGCGGGGATGTTTGCGCCCTTTGTTCCAAAACTAGCTCTCGCTAATACAGGAAACGGGATACCATACTTCGCGCCTGCATGGCCATTGAGTACCATTGGAATTAATACAATCGTGTTACCTAAGAAAATCGTCAAGATAGCTTGCCACCAATTCATACCTCCTTCGATCAATGAGCTAGCGAGCATGTATGTTGGAATACACAAACTCATGCTGATCCATAAAGCTGTGTAGTTCCATGTATTCCATGTGCGGTTATGAACAGGGGTGGGCGCGAGGTCTTTTGAATAGAGGGAGCTGTTGTTCATTGAGTTTTTAGCTGGAGATCATATCAATGGCAAATTACGATTTACGATTTACGATTTACGATTTTAAGCCCACCGTAGGCGCCTTCAAGCAAAGCCGAGGGCTTGTGGGCTTGTGGGCTTCTAAGCATCATCACGCGATTGCATATGAATTACGATTTACGGGATGAGGTTGACCAAACTGATTTACGAGATGTTTTGATTGATGCCACAATGATGGATAACAATTCATTGCCCTCGGATTTAAGAATTTTAGTTTCGCTCTCCCACCTTGAATCCACTGCGTTTATGTATTCAAACCAATACATTGTTTCATCCAAGCTCTTCTTCTACAATTTTTAATTTATTAATAAAATCGGGGCCAGATTTTCCCCTGCAAGCTGCATTATAATTTGCTCCACAAGAAGATGAACTTCTACGTATTTGCTTTGCCACAACAAAATATACTGTTTCATTGGGGAATTTTTTCGTTAATTGGTAGACTGCCAGCGCTAATTTTAAAAACCGATCTTTAAGGATTGATTCAGTTATTATATTTCAACTATAGGTGAATTCTAAAAATAATCCCTGGAGTAATAAAAGTCAAATTAAAATACTTTAGGGCACCTCTAATAACCAACTGATCAAAAAAGAACCTTGTTGAATATCAACACATTATGAATTTATTTAATACGAATTAAGGGGTTATTTGAGGTTCCCTTATGGTTAACCAACCAATTTAGTGTTATTAAAACCGTCCAATTACGAACCCAAAAATTGTGAACTCTTATTACAGAAATCCCTCCCACAAAAAGTAATACACCATTAAGAAATGTTACACTTGGAATGTTACTTTCCCAAATAGACAAATTTATCATCTACGATAGCGTCATTAAACTAAGAGTCGGATCAATTATTTGAGCAAGTTGTCTTGAAGTTATCATTTTTGCTGACTCGACTTTTTGAATGATTGCCATTTTGTTTTTTGAGAAAGCAATAGTATTGCCTCCATCATGATAGGTATCTATATCGTGCTAACGTTTTTGAGCCCCACAGAAAGACTACAGTAACAGCGAAAATTGCAATTATTGAATAGTGAACATCCGGATAGTCAACTAACGGATTGTAAAGTTCATTCTTTGGAAACAAAGGTCTTCCCAAATTCAACATCGTATGAAATAATATGCAGGCAAATAAACTTTTGCCAGTATTATTGAAAATCCAAACTATCAAAATCCTGACTGCTACTGTACCAAGCGTTGCCCATGCTATCCAATAAAAATTATGCCCCTGTTGTATGATTGATGGGTAATGCCATATTGCCCAGAGTATGCCCATCAGGATACTTGCTCCTAAAGCACCAAATTGTTTTTGCATAGGTTCAATAGCATAACCCATATAGCCTGTTTCTTCGCATACTGCTCCTATGAAAAATAAAATAAATAGAAAAGGAATGGATTTAAAAGGAATATGTAAGTATTCCGCAAGAGGCAATGCGAAAAGTTGAATGCTAATGTAAATTAAAAAATACATAAACAATGGAAGAAAGATAATAGGCAGATACCAAAACTTTTTTGTAATTCTGTCAAAGTCGAAAATTCGCTTAAACAATTCATAAATGCCAGCACGTCCAGCTTCTTTATAAGTTAAAATGCTTGCAGCAATTAAGGGTGTAAAAGCTGCAAGAATATCAGTTATTGAAAAATCCAATGCTGACCTTTTAACGTCAACCATTGTTTCTATTATCCATAATGGAATAGAAAGGGCAAAAACCAATAAAAAGAATTTTAGTGATTTCATGATTAGTTATAGTGTCATATAAGTGGTTCTTTTATTACTAAAAAAGCATTCCGATTAACAGAAATAAATATGCCAGCACAATTCCAAAAAGTCCTCCTCCGAGGATAGTAAAAACCATTGTTTTCATTGAAAATTTTGATGCTTTATAAATATTCAAAAGAATATAAATAGTTAGAGGCAAATTGATGAGGAGTGCGGATATTATACCAGGCACATACATTCCTAATGCTAAAGCCGCTATCAAATGAGGAAAGAAAACATTAAGCAGCAACATGCCAGAAAAGCCGGTAATCAGAAGTAAAAAACGTTCTTCATTTTTATACAGGCTTTTTACAAATACCACCATGAAGCCA
>JAYUXX010000013.1:0-2409 GCA_043752765.1 Saprospiraceae bacterium
AATAGTTATGAAGGTTATGAAACTCTTCCCAATCCTTCAGATTCAAACGTTATTATTCATACTTGCAGGGTTCACGGCGCCTTTGGAGCTTTTCAGTCAATCGTACAACACCTCAATAGGTTTGCGCTGGGGTGATGGCATCGGCATCACGGCGCGTCAACGTGTGTTAAAAAAAGCATCCATTGAAGGTATTTTTTATCAGCATCACAAAAGTAACCAGACCATTGGGGGTCTAGTGCTGGCTCACCATATGCCCGTGATTACCAGGCGTCTTAATTTATACGCCGGTGCTGGATACGGCTGGATATTTCCTGAATCATCAGAGATTGTTTCCGTTCCGTACAATGCTCTCATGGTAAATGCAGGTCTTGAATTTACGATCAGCAGACTGAATTTAAGTTGGGATTTTATGCCTGTAATTCCAGTCTCGTCCGGGGAACAGCAAATGACTGCCCTTACAGCATTTTCTCTGCGTTATGTTCTGTTGAAAAAATCGAAACAGGGGTTATTTAACAAAAGCAAAAAGAAGCAAAACAAAAAGAAGCACTCACGTCGAAAGCATTAAATCTGCTCATTTACCTATGCATTTATTGCGGACATCTTTGTTTTCTGATTCTAATGTTAAATTTGTTAGAATTTAGTTATGTAAATGCATTTCAATGAATTTCAGGACTTACTTTTTTATTTCTGTCATAAGCTTCTTTTCGATAGACCTCATTTGCCAGGTTCAATTCACTAATAGCAGTAATCTATTAGCCCAGCGCGATATGCATAGTGCAGTTCCAGTAGCAATTGCCGATATGAATGGTGATGGGTTGGATGATATCGTAACGATGAATGAGGGCACTCGTCTCTTTGTCCAGTATCAGACACCAGACCCCGAAAGACCCTTTGTACGTTATGATTTGCCCACCAACATTGATATTGATACGCAGAATGATATCTGTGTGGCAGATTTTAATAATGATGGAGCCAATGATATATTTACAATTGGCTCCTACGACCGTGCAAAAATTCTGTATGGCATACCTTTTACATACGATTTTAACCTGGTGTATGTAAATGTGGTTCCTTTTTTCTCCCAGGGAGCTTCTACAGGTGATTTTAATGGGGATGGTTGGGTTGATGTCGTGATTCTGAATGATAATGGATTGAATTACTCGTTGATGAATGACGGTTCTGGAACTCTCGTGAGTCAGGATTTTTTCAATTTCGTTACGGTTCCACCATCGGATAACTCCGGAAATTATGGATCGGTCTACACCGATTTTGATATGGATGGAGACAATGATTTCTACATTGCGAAATGTCGTCAGGGCGTCAATAGTTCAAGCGATCCTCGTCGTATCAATGTACTCTTCGTCAATGATGGAGATAATAATTACACAGAGAACGCCGCTGCATATGGATTAGCCAGTGGAAGACAAACATGGAGTACTGATTTTGGAGATATTGATAATGATGGAGATCAGGATGTTTTCATGACCCAGCATGATGTGATCAGTGAGTTATATGAGAATATTGACAATGATACTTTTATAAATATCACATCCTCTGCAGGGCTAAATATCGGGGGTATTCCTTTGCAAGGGATGTTTAGAGATTTTGATAATGATGGCTTCCAGGATATTCTTGTAAGTGGAGACAGAATTGATTATTTTCACAATAATGGAGACAATACATTTACACGACAAGAACCGTTCGCGAATATTGTATTTGGAAGTTTTGCGCTAGGAGATCTTAATTCAGATGGCTTTACGGATGTATATGCTTCGCGGGTCATTCCATTTAATAACCCGGATTTATTAAGACCGGATATTTTGTTTTTAAACAATACAAATGATAATCATTTTGTATCCCTACAATTAGAAGCAGGACTGCTAAACTCATCAGCTATCGGGGCAACCGCAACCTTGTATAGTAATTTAGGTATACAGATACGTGAAGTAAGAGGTGGTGAACAGTATGGAGTTTCGAATGCTCATTCCATGATCTTCGGTCTGGGACAAGAAACGAGTTACGATAGTCTGGTGATTCGGTGGCCTGACGGAAGCAAAGAAAGATTTAATGAACTTTCGATTGATCAAAGCTGGACCATCCACCGCGGAGGATGTATCACAACTTCCGATCGGTTATGGCAGGATCTGCAAGTTATCTGTGGAACAGATTCGATTGTGCTAAAGGTTGATGGACACATCGGCGCAGTTCAGTGGAGTACTGGCTCATTTTCAGACTCGATTATTGTAAAAGAGACAGGATTATATTTTGCTTCGTATCCCGATGAAAATAATTGCCCAACGCGAACAATCCCATTGGAAGTTATCACTGATCCTGATACAATAAAGCCTGTCATCACATATGGAGGAAATTTAGAATTATGCAACGGTGATGTAGCCACTTTATCCCTTC
>JAYUXX010000014.1:0-2409 GCA_043752765.1 Saprospiraceae bacterium
TGTAAAATCAATTAACTCCTGCGACTATAGTTTCATCATTCAACATACTCCCTTCTGCCAGGTGCTATTTTTAAAACGAAAACACTGTCTCCGGCTGCAAATTCATCTTCTATTAAAGAGGTCAACATTGCCAATGTTTCTCTATAGGGTCCAATGAGGATCGTACTCATGCCATTTGTAATGATCTCTACTCCCGGTATGGTCTTGAGTTTTTTCAAATAACCGACAACAGACGTTGGATAATCATTGTTGAGCGGATAATAACTAATTTCAAAAGTTGTGGTCATCCTTAATATTAATCATTATTCCCCTTTTTGTAAAGCTTATCTTTAGTATCAAATCCAATAATTGTAAATCAAGTCGACATGAAAATTCAGGTTATCCTTTTGGCCATTCTTTTGTCAGGTAGTTTTCTTCATGCCCAAACATGGACATGGTCCTCCGAGAACCCCCAGGTTGGAAGTGACCTCGTGGTCACCGTTAAAGATCTAAACGTAGAAGGAGATATACACATCGTCGGATTTTATTTCCAGGGAAAAGACCTGGTGACATCGGATATCAATTATATAGTTGAAAACGGGAATATTAAAATGACACTTAAGGTGCCTGAAACGAATTGGCTTCGATTAGTTATAAAAGATGAAGACAATCAATCCATCGCAGGCGAACATCGGGATATAGCCTGGGCCGGAACACCTGCAAAATCAAGCCTCGTCGATTATGCTAATGCTACTGCAGCATACTACCGCGTCATGGGCTTGCAAAGAGAAGAGAAAGATGTTGCAGGAATGTACAGGGAAGCTATTGCAGCTGATCCATTGTGGCTGAGTAATCCCCAGGTATTACGGAGTTATTATAATATGTCAAAAGCAGCTGCTGCTGAAGATAATCTAGCCCAGATTCAAACGCACATCACAACCTGTGAGGCCGAATCCAATGCCGTATCGCAGGAATTATTAATAAACGCCATTCGGATTGCAAAGGACAGAGGTGACACCACGTTGCACAAATCATTACGAAGAAAATTAGATCAGTCGTATCCACAATCAATTGTCAACCAGGAAGACCAACTTACTCTATTTAAAATTGCATCTACGTTAGCCGATAGAATTATTATTCGTGACCAATTCAAAAAATCCTACGCTATCGATGACCTTAACCGGGGCCTGTATGATCAGATGACATCAACACTCGTTCAGGAGTGTGCAGAAAAAGAAGATTACACCAAGATGGCAGACTACATCGGCGAAATTATTGATCCATCTACCAAAGCAAACATCTGCAACAGATATGCGTGGACACTTTCTGGAGAAGGTCTTGATAATCCCGCTCCTCAACTGACCCTTGCCGCAAATCTTTCTTCCACCTCTCTAATGTTGATGGACCCGAACATTAAAAAGCCATCCTCCATGTCACAACTCGAATGGGAAAAAAGCCTGGGACTTTCAAAAGCAATGTATGGAGATACGTATGCATTAATTCTGTATAAACAAGGAAAGTATGATGAAGCACTTGAACAACAAAGCAGTGTAGTCACAACCTTTGATTATCAGGATTTAGAAACAAATGAACGATATGGCATTTATCTGGATAAAGCCGGTAAAAAGGAAGAATTGATGGCGTTCACTGAGGATATGATCAAGCTCGGAAAAGCAACACCAAAAATGAAAGAGATGCATGAAGAGATCTGGACGAATCAGAAGACTCACGAACAACTTTATGATCAATATATCATGCATCTGGAATCCGTTGCGAAAACCAAAAGGCAAGAAGAAATAAAAGGTATGTGGATGGAAAAGCCTTCCATTCCATTTACATTGAAAGGTCTTGACGGAAAATCTGTCTCACTGTCAGATTACAAAGGCAAAACTGTGGTGTTGGATTTTTGGGCAACATGGTGTGGTCCCTGTAAAGCAAGTTTTCCGGGCATGAAAAATGCAGTGGAACATTATGCAGCTAATAAGAATGTTGTTTTCTTATTTATTGATACATGGGAAAACGGAGAAAACATTCCTGACAAGGTTGGCAAATTTATTTCAGAAAATAATTATCCATTCCATGTACTCATGGATAGTGACAATGCTGTAGTGACAAACTATAAAGTAGATGGAATCCCAACCAAATATATCATCGGTCCCGACCAAAAGATTCGTTTCAAATCCGTCGGATTTGAAGGAAACAATGATGTCCTTGTAGAGGAATTGATTTCCATGATCGAAATGACCCAGGAAAAAGGGAAGGTTGTTACACCGTAGGCCATGTCCGTCCTATGATATTTGATTGTCCTGCTTCAAATCAATTTATTCTAGTTTAGGTTATCCACCTTGCACAAACAGGAGAAATAATGTAGGGGCACAAAATTTTGTGCCCCTACATTATTTCTCCTGTTTGTGCAAGGTGGATAACCTA
>JAYUXX010000015.1:0-2402 GCA_043752765.1 Saprospiraceae bacterium
GTTTCCCGAGAAAACAGCGGATAATGATTCGTTCAGAAATGTGGCTTTTTTCGAAGCTTATTTTTCCAACTTCATTGAGGGCACCACTTTTTTAGTAGAAGAAGCCAGGCAGATCGTGTATGAAGATGCCGTTATACCCGGGCGCATAGCTGATACGCATGATATCAAGGGAACATTTGCCCTATGTGCTGACCGTAAAGAAATGCAACGAATACCTGGTAGTGATCAGGAGTTGATGGATTTGTTGCGCAGCCGGCACTCGATACTACTAGCGGGGAGAGCTGATAAAAATCCCGGAGCCTTTAAGGCCATGAGCAACCGCGCCGGGAATACAATATTTGTGGAACCCGACTTTATTCACGGCACATTAGCCGAAGGATATAAAATCTATAATGGCATCCATGATCCGGTAGCGCGCGCACTCTTCATCATGTTTATGATCAGTGAAATCCATCCATTTGAAGATGGCAATGGCCGCATTGCCCGCATCATGATGAATGCAGAGATGGTGCATGCAGGCTATTCCAGGATACTCATTCCAACAGTATACAGGGAAGACTATTTACTGGCTTTAAGGCGACTTAGCCGTAGAGGTGATCCGCAAGCTTACATGAATATGATGTTGCGTGCATTACGGTTTAGTCATAGGTTGGAACCGGATGATCTGGATCGTCTACAGGAGCAGTTGGAAAAGGCGAATGCATTTGAGGAAGGGGAGGAAGGTAGATTACTTTGAGTACGAAACAAGCGTATAGTTTATTATTTTGTTATTTCAGCAATATAAACCTATGAATATCAAACGTTTCACTCAACGGCTGGCAGATTTATTGAAACCTGATGGCCATGAAAAACTGAAAACACCAGAGTCTTCAGCAGAGTTTGCATTAATATTTGACAACTTGCCGGTTGGTATTTTGTCTTTGGAAAAGGGCACCTGGTCGTTCCAATATGCGGCACCATTTAAACATCAATCCCACATCAAGCCTTTATCAGAATTTCCGGATGTAGATAAAGTTTATCGCTCAAAAACACTTTGGCCGTTTTTTGCATTTCGCATTCCCGGGATGAATCAACCTCAGGCTAAAGAACTTGCAGAAGAGAAAGGAATCACTGAAGGTGACATTGTGAAACTTCTGGACCTTTTCGGTCGAAAAAGCATCAACAATCCTTTCAAGCTGGAATTAAAGGAACATTAGCTTTCTCTTCATCTTCATCCACTGTTTGCAGAGAACCCATAAGTGCCATTCTTAATTTTGGTTTGTCGGAATTTACTTAATGAAGAATTGTAATTAGCTAATTCCCTCCACTATACTTATCTCCTCCTCCGTCAATCCATAAAGTTGGTAGACGAGCTGGTCGATATGAGATTCCATTTCTGTTGTATCTAAATTTGGATCTTGAAGCTTATTTTGAATGATCTTTTTGGTTAAAAGCAATATTCTTTTTTCATCTGATTGATTAGGAATTGCGATTGAGATTTGTTCTAGATATTGCCTTATAAACCGTAGGTAACCTCCACGAATGGAAGTTGTTAAATTTGAATAGAAAAAATGAGTTATAGCTGAATTTAAAATTGCCAAAAGATACTTATTGTTAACTGGGATAATATAAGCTGTATTACCACAATAAGCCTTTGTAGTATCTAATAAGCATTCGGCTTTTAAGGATATATCTGGGAGAATTATTTTTTCTTTCTCAAATTTATCATAATAATCACAAGCTCGAAGTTCCCACCAATATTGTCCTTTATCGTATCGGGCTTTAGCTTTTACTGTGAATTGGGCTAAATGGTTCATGATCGCAGGGAATCTTGAAAGCATCATTCCATAAGCTTCTGTTTCTGAATTAACACCAAACCATTTTTTTGTATCTCCGTTCTTGAATAAGATCAAATACTTATCGCTTTCTGGTTGAATATATCTCTTGATATCCCTTCCTGCCAAAAAAGGCTTTATAATTTCCTCACTCCTGGGGTCCTCTGCAATTAACCTTTCGCGCGTTGAATTGTCAATTACGAAAGCTTCATTAAGTCCTGTTTTTATACCATAGAAAATATTTCCCTTTACGTATTCAACCAGCGGAATTCCTTTGCTCTTAATTTTGGAAAGCAGCCTTTGAACTTTGCTGCTTGACAATGTCCACCCTTCTTCAGAAAGCTCATTAATGATTATATCATTTTGATTCCTCTTTGTATAAGCTTCAAGGCCGTCTATAAATTCAAGTGTGGTTACAGTAACTGCTTTAAAATTCTCAGTTCCTTCATTTTTACTGATATGAAGTATACTAGGGTAAGTTGTAGCCTCTTCGAATACCGGCAGGTCTCCAAAATCAAGTATTTGATTGATAGCGTACCTCCTGATGAAATTCCTGAGTTGCTTACCATATCCGGCTCGCATCCATTT
>JAYUXX010000016.1:0-2397 GCA_043752765.1 Saprospiraceae bacterium
GGCGCGTTGCATGCAACGCGCCTACAATCAAATGAAATAATTCCAACGGTTTCTGACCCATCCAATTGATCAACGGCCTATCCTGTTTATTTGAATATCGGGGCTACCCACAAATTAGATCGAGCGTATAGCACATAAAAAAAGCACGAAGGATGTCTTCGAGCTTTTTTTCTTGGCACTAATTTTTATTTACTGAAAACCAAAAACTGACAGGTCATTTAAATTATTCACCGCTGGCGCAATTGAATTATTCCAAACAGGCGCAATTGGTTCTTCAATTTTGAAAATGAAGGTCAGTTTTCCCCATTCTTTTTGGGGCGCAGTATATTTAGATTCGAAACGATAGCGGGTAGCTATGTATGAAGCTTGTTTAATAATTTCTTTATCTGTAATAGTGGTTTTATCAGCATCATAAGCGACATAGATTACTTCACCTTGCCTGTTGATGCATATATTAAGGACCACTTTACCATTTACTTTAGCAACTTTAGTAATGTCTTCTCTGTGGATGATACGTCTTGTAATGATACCATCACCTTCCAGACCATCACCCGCACCGCCATCACCTGCCATCGCACCACCAGCCTGGTCACCCTCTAATGGGCTACCACTACCACCACCGTCTGCATGAGTTTCAGCATCATTTCCTTTATCAGATGATGCACTCGCTACTACGTCAGTTTCAGATTCAATGACCACATCACTTTCAATTTCACTTACGTCCTCGGCTACAGTAATTTCTTTTACAGGTTCTGTTTCATCTACAGGGATTGGATCTTTAGTAGGATTGTCAGTTGTAGGCTCAGGTTGCTCATTATAAACCGGACTCATAGCCTTCAAACCTTCACTACCGAATTCCTGAATTTCAGGAATTTCTAAGAACCCTACCTCCATAAGCAATTCCTTAGGCTCAGGAGTAATCATCTTGTGTGCCAATGGTAGAAATCCAAGCATTAAAATACCAACGTGGATACCAATACTCCATTCTAAACTTTTGTTGCGGGTAACACTAAGCGTTTTCATAATTGCGATTTTTAGATCATTCTCCATATAGACGCTGCCACCTATGTTAAGGTGTACATATGATCTCTTAAATAAAGCTTAAACATCACTCCCCTCAGGAACTCAAAATAAAAAAGCCGCTCCAGTCTTAAACTGAGCGGCTTTTTTGACAAACGTCAATGAATACGTTACTTGACAAACTTATAAGCCTGCGCGGCATTCCCATCGGATATCATAAGCATATAAAATCCTGGATGCAAACTCTCCGTTTCCACCTCGAGTATGTTCTTACCTTCAGTGATTTGGTAGCTATCCATTGACATTAATTTTCCGGACATATCAATTACATGGATTGATAAAGTAGTGTTCCGGATAGTCTCTATTGAAATATTTAATCGGTCTGTCACGGGTACAGGCGAGAGAATAACTTCACTAACAATCCTTTCTAATTCGTTTACCCCAACCTCAATCGAACAAAGAAATTCTTTCACAACTTGTCCGCGCACTTCTCCACCCGGGTGCAATGTGGTATGAGCATTGAAATAAGCATTACCAGTAATGAATGGATTAATGATACTTGTATCAAAAGGAATTCCTGCCCCAAAAAAGGAACCATTTGCAATGAATGGTGAAAGGTCAATGAACACACTACCATTTACTCCGATAGGTGCTCTGTGAAAATGAGCACTATTAACAACTCCGGACAGATCCGTAATCACACCAGATAGATTTGCATTTGAATGTAGACGGTCAATCGAAACTAATCCAGATCCTGTGGCAAAAGGTGCATTTATCGGATTGGTTTCTTGTTCAGGACAGATATCATAACCATACCCATCTCTGGCGAGTCGAAAAAGTTGTCCTCGAATTTCTCCGCCCGGAAAAGCGGGCGTATGAACATTTGCATAAATATTTCCGGTTAACAATGCATCGACAATGGCATCGGATACAGCTATACTGAAATTTATATCATTGTCATTGAGGCCACCGGATAAATCTAGTACCACCGGACCATTACTGCCAAGCGGAGCATTGTGAAAATGACCCGCAGCAATAGTGCCGGACATTGCATCGGTCACAATCTTTACGTCCACAAATGTGAGATCGTTAGATAGCGTAGCTACAGCCAACCCACTACCTGCGGTAGTGGCAAAAGGTACTTCTTGTAACCCTGACATCCATCCATCAAAGGTGAGTCCATTTTGTAGTTCAAGTTGTCCGCGGATTTCTCCACCCGGATTATTCATCGTGTGGATATTAACATAAACATTCCCAAATTCTAAATCCAGTAAATTTAAAATTGTCAGATCAACTGTACCCTGAATTGTATTTCCTGTTCGCAGACTGCCCAGATCTATGATGACAGATCCATTTACACCAGGCGCACCCATATGC
>JAYUXX010000017.1:0-2394 GCA_043752765.1 Saprospiraceae bacterium
GAACTAAAAGACTTTTATCTTCGAAAAGTGGCCCAAGGAAAAAATAAGATGTTAGTGTTAAATGCAGTAAGGAACAAAATCGTACATAGAATATTTGCGGTAGTACGAGATGGAGTTATGTATCAAAAAAATTATCAATACAATTTGTGTATGTCATAGAAAACGCTCAACGACCAACAGTTTTCTAACTTGACTACTGACTCTAATTATGTGAACTTTAATTTGATTCCATGTAAAAATCCGCGGGTCGCAGAGCGTCAGTCGAAGCGACATATCTTGGCAGAAATCCGCGGGTCACTGAGCGTTAGTCGAAGTGACCTTTCCACGTAATATACCGCGGGTCGTTGCCCGTCAGTCGAAGCGACTTTTAGGATTTAGAAATCGTGTAACCCGAAGCTTTTGAAGATTCTTTTTGTCCCGGAGTGCCATCGATGACAACATCATCGAGCATCGTTTTGATTTGATCTTTATAGGCAAGGTAACCGGGTAATTGTGAAGGATTCATTATACTCGGAGCTGGCATTTTTTCACGTAGATGATCTACTTGCCTGCCGTTCTTCCAGAAGCGAAAACAAACATGGCAGCCTGTAGCCAAACCCGTCTGACCGATATATCCAATAGTCTGTCCCTGCTTAACCATAACACCTGGTTTCATTCCCGGTCCAAATCGGGACATATGCAGGTACTGAGTTTCGTATGACTTATCATGTTTGATCTTTACGAAAAGACCATTTCCTTTGGTACGTGAAACCTGGGTAACCTTACCATCTGCAACTGCCCTTATCGGAGTTCCACAAGGAGCTGCATAATCAGTTCCAAAATGTCCTTTATTGCGCTTGAGTACCGGATGAAATCTGTTATTGGAAAACCTACTAGAAATACGACTGTATTCTACGGGAGCTTTAAGGAAAGCTTTTTTCATGGGACGACCTTCGAGGTCGAAGAATCCATCACCCTCTTTTGTGCCAAATCGAATAGAATTGTATTCTGTGTTACCCGTTGTGTACGTAGCTGCAATGAGTTTGTTTACTCCAAGTGCTTTCCCTTCTACGTATTTCCGCTCAAATACTAATTTATATTTATCACCTTTTTGAATATGAAAGAAGTCGACAGAACCACCTAAAGCTTCTTCCATTGCGGATATAAGTTCAATTGGAAATCCCTCCTCATTCATACTTACCCACAGCGACTGATCTATCATGCCACCACCAGTTTCAATTTTGATTTCAACAGGCTTCTCAATTACCTCCACGTGAACACTGTCATCCAAATGATAAAGAATTCTGCGGTATGGATCCGGTTCGTAAACAACAGCTTGCACAGAATTGTCACAAGGATCAGTTATAATCGTCAGTTCTTTTCCGGAACGAATGGATCTGAAAGGGAAAATAGAAGCGGCAGAGTTAATCAATTGATCAATTTTAAAATACGCAACACCCCTGTTTGATAATAATTGACTCAGAACTTCATTCGGCTCAAGGATTAATTTCTCAAGATTAAATATTCCAAGATCCCATTGCAAGTAAGTTTCACATTTTTCAACCACTTGATTATTTTGGTTGGACGGGAGGGAGGAGAAGTTGAGGCTCTTTGCAGTATCCATGGCAAAAGCGGTACACAGGATCAGCAACATTGAAATTGTGTAACGAGATATATTAGTTCGTGTCAAAGGTCTAATTTTGATGCAAGTTACATTAATGACTTAATTATGAGGCTTTAATCGAATGTTAATACGACCAACTTTAACAACTCTGCGATGTGGTAGAGAGCTCCTTGATGTCTCCTCGGCCAGGGTGGCAGGCATTATTAATGTAACCCCGGATTCCTTCTATTCACCAAGCCGAGTCCCCAGAAATGGAGAATTTGCCCTGGACATGGGCTGTCAAATGGTTAATGATGGTGCCACAATTCTTGATATAGGAGGAATGTCATCTCGTCCTGGTGCAGAACTAATCAGCGTAGGAGAGGAAATAGACCGCGTAATCCCAGTCATCGAATCCTTCGCCAAATATCTTCCACATACGATGGTTTCTATTGATACGGATCGTTCGGAGGTTGCCGAGGCTGCCATTTTGGCTGGGGCAACCATTGTAAATGACATCTCCGGCGGATCACGTGATCAGCGCATGTGGGATGTTGTATGTAAATATCCGGTTACTTATGTGGTGATGCATATGCGGGGCACTCCGGTAAACATGCAATCATTGACACAGTATCAGGACCTTATTGGCGACTTATTAAAGTATTTTGTGAATAAATTGAGAGAATTGCATCAGTTAGGTATAAATGATATAATAATTGACCCTGGATTTGGTTTTTCTAAGACTATCGAACAGAATTATGAAATCATAGAAAATTTAAGCACTTTCCGAATGCTTGGCTACCCAATTATGA
>JAYUXX010000018.1:0-2388 GCA_043752765.1 Saprospiraceae bacterium
GCTTCAGGATATCTAATTCGAATTTTATCAATAGCATTATTGGTAACAAAACTTCCCTGAATAATGGCGTCATTTGCAAATGAAGCTTCAAAATTTCCAAGCGACACTCCCCCAACACTTCTATTAAACTCCCGATCATCAAAATTCACATAAAATCTACTCGCACTGGCGGATCTTGCTGCAAATCTCACTTTATAATACACTGAATCTGATGGCACCAAGTCTGATAAATCAAATTTGTCAGAATAATCTAACTCATCAATAACAGCTAATTCATCACCATACCATTCCTGCCCGGACCCCGGAGATCGATACCGACCCAGGAGGTTAACTTTATCTTCTTCGAGTCGCTGATAAATAAGTGATGCATTCGATTCATATACCCCATTAGCTGAACTATTACGATTAGAAATTGGATTCCGATCCGGACCATTAATGATCACATAATAATGATTGGATTTATCATATGTATTCTTATCCATATGGTAAATCTTTTCTGGTGCAGAATACGCCCATGAATCAGGACCTTCAGCATACCAAATAAAATAGTCTCCCGGATCAATTCGCCCATCTTCCATTCCAACTGCATGCATATAACTTTCTTCGAGGTCGTCTATTCTTGGAGCACTATTTTTTTGAGGCATACGACCGTCACCATTTCCATACATTGCTATTTTATCAGGAGATATAGAGGCAGGATCCACTTTGATCTTATCCTTGATAAAATTGTAATCCATTTTATACATGCCTGTTTTTTCAACAGATATTTTATGTGCTATTCCTGAAGAAAAAACAGAATTCTCTTTAAAAATTGGACCTGACCTGGTATTACTTTGAGAAGAAACAGGATTGATTTGTATTGATATTTCTCCGGTCACTATTCTTTGCGCGGAACCACTTCCCTGCGAAACGATCGGCATCACCCAAACCCTGGCATACCATTGACCACGATCACTTTCTACCGTAGCTCCGACAATAGGATTTCTTGGAAGATCTGCTTTGGGGTCTAAGTGGTTGATTGCGACTGGTTCACTTGAGAGAATCGAAAGTTGCGGCAAAACAGATGAAGGACCAATTACGGGAAATCGAAATGTATATAAAGGCAATCTCGCATCGGATGAATATTCACCGGCTCCTTCAAACCGCAACGAATTTGTCTCCGACCAATCCAACGAAAACGTATGATGAATCGATTGTTGTGAGAACACACTATTTAAGGAAATAGTAAAAAGGAGAACAAGAAGGGTAAGAATACGAATCATACGATGGTCGGACTTGAGCGGGAGTAAAAAGTCGTTATAAAAACGTTAATGGTTTAGTTCTATTGCTAATCAACATCATTATTTTTTGCTGTATGCCAGACATTAAGCTATTGAGCGGTCGATCTGACAATAATTTGATGATTCGAACAATTTACCTTTAATGAATAGCTTTATGTTGCTAATCATCCAATGAAGATTATTCAGTTTAATTTCTTTTCTACTTTAAAAGTTCAATATCTGCCTACTCCTTTGATATTAGGCCTGGTGCTTTTTTTGAGTTCCTTTAGTGGTTCTGCACTGAAGGCACAGGATCCGGTGTTTTCACAATACTACCTTTCACCACTTCAACTCAATCCGGGTCTTACAGGATTGACAGAAGATCCCCGGTTCTCGGCGAATTATCGCAACCAATACCCGGGTTTCAATAATGCATATCGAACGTATGCCCTTTCTTACGATCAATTCTTCCCGTCCCTAAATGCAGGATTTGGTGCATGGCTTCTTTCAGATGATGCCGGAGATGGAATTCTTAAAACGCTCAAAGCGGCTGGTGTATTCTCCTACCGACTCCGCCTGGGTGATAATTTATTTGCAAAAACAGGAATTGAAGTGGGTATCGTCCAATCTACGTTGAACTGGGATAAATTGGTTTTCGGTGATCAGATTGATGATTTTAGTGGCACCATAAGTCCGGGAGGGATACCTTTCCCAACCGATGAGACACCGCCAGACAGATATAAGGTGGTTTATCCGGATCTTGGCTTTGGGATGTTGTTGTACGGTGGCGATCTATATGGGGGCTTTTCGATACGTCATTTGAACCGCCCAGACCCGGATTTCCTGTCTATAAATTCAAGTCTCTCCCCACGCATTCCGATGCGACTTACGGCACATGCTGGTGGTTCCTGGAAGCTCTTTTCCAGGTTCTTCCGACAAAGTATGGAAGTTAAATTTTCACCATCCGTAATCATTGTAAAACAAGGTCCCTTCAATCAACTTAACGGAGGGGTTTTAATTGATGCTGAACTGATCAATGTCGGTTTGCACTACCGCATTGCTTCAGGAAGGTCAGAAGCTATTATTGGTTCTATTGGATTTAGAACCAAGCAGTTACGTCTTGGATATA
>JAYUXX010000019.1:0-5964 GCA_043752765.1 Saprospiraceae bacterium
TGTAGTTAGTCCAATCAATTGCCCGGCGACTCCGGTATTCGGGCTTGCAACAGCAACTGATGCATGTGATCAAATGGTCATGATCACTTTCGTAAATGACACCATTCAAGGATCATGTCCTGTTGAATACAGTGTCACACGAACCTGGACTGCAACAGATGATTGTGGAAATTCATCAACCTGTAGTGCAACGATCACGGTACAGGATACATTAGGTCCTTTACTTACGTGTCCAACGAATCTGATATTAGAGTGTAATGATGACTCAGAATATGTCGATGCAATCAATGCATGGATCGCAACTGCAACAGCAACCGATGCGTGTGATGCATCCATTACGATTATGGACGACTATGATGGTACGACTGTACCGGCTTTAAGTTGTAATCTAACTAGTGGACTTGTCGTAACCTTTACGGCCACAGATGATTGTAATAACACTTCGGCATGTACAGCTACGGTCTATACAGATGATACAGTAGTGCCGATTATTACATGTCCTGCAGATTTGACATTGGATTGTGCGGTCGGTGCGAATTATGTTGATTCAATAATGCAATGGATAGCTACGGCTACAGCGACGGATGCATGTGACCAATCGGTAACCATTACAACAAATTACAATGGATCAATTCCAGCGTTTTCTTGTGAGGTCGGACTTCAAATCACATTTACCGCCACGGATGACTGCGGAAATTCTGCGTCTTGTACACGAACTGTATTCAAACCTTGCTTTGATGTTGAAACCTGGGTATATCTTGAAGGATCAGCGACACATCCAAATGGCCTTCCATCCTATACTATACCAATGCGAACAACTCTCAATAATCTGAGGCTCTTACCTGGTCAAACACTTGTAGATCCATTCTTTGGTATTAAGTATACACTTCCCGGACAACCGTATAATATTGCTCCATGGACTTATTTCGGCATAGAAGGGAATATGTTTGATTCTGGCGGTGATCCAATGATGGGAGACGCAGGTTATCCAACTACCACAACGGATTGGGTACTTGTGAGTATCAGAACTAATCCTGAAGGAACGGGAGGCCCAATATGTCAGGCAGCAGCCCTTTTACATAAAGACGGCAGAATTGAATTTGTTGAGGATTTAGATTGCTGTTCAGTGAGTGAACTTCAGAACTATTATCTAGTGATCGAACATCGCAACCATCTTATTGTTATGTCACATGCGCCTGTCTCTTTTGTGAATGGTAAACTCACGTATGATTTCCGTAACAAACAAAGTTATGTGAATGACCCATTTGGGTTTGGAATTTTTGCCCGTCAAAAGCAAATCTTACCTGGCGTCTTTGCAATGTTTGCCGGAAATGGAAATCAGACTCTAACACCGCAAGCAGATACGGACATCAATTTTGATGACCGGACATTCTGGGAAGATGAAAATGGTGACTTTGGTGAGTACCGCAGAGGTGATTATAATCTCAATGGTGATACTAACTTTAATGACAGGGTAACCTGGGAGAGAAATAACGGCAAGTTTACCAGTGTACCGAGAAATTAATTGAGTATTTGGGTTGGAGTTTCGGATAGGAACTCCAACCATCTTTTTTAAATTAACCCCCTATTTAAATAATTAAAACAGTAAAGTCATGATATCAGGAACTAAAAAATTACAGGTTAAAATGGCGATGACTTTTGTCATCTACACATTGATAAGCCTTTCAACAGTTTTGTTGAGCCAGTCAATGCCTCAGATCAATGTTCGTTTTTCGAATCCCCAATTCGATAATGATACAAGAATGTATTTTCTGGATGTGGAATTGAATTCACAGAATTCTCCTGAAAAGCTATTTGGCATGAACGTCCGATTTTTCTATGATGCCACCATGCTTGAGTTCAAGCATATGGATCAATTTCGACCAGGATATGGGATTATAGGAGAATTGCCAAAAGAATTTAGGGCAAATGATCAAAGCGGAGTTCAGATGTTTAATCTGACGGGAGCAGCAGCATATATTAATGGAGCAATTCAACAATTGGATGAGCAGTCTTCATTAGAAATTAATCCAATAAAATGGGTGAAGGTCTTTCGGCTTGCTTTCAAAGTACCCATTATTTATGCTGAGGAAGATCGTTTTTGCCCGAGTGTTGTATGGGATCTCAAATCGAATTATGGAGGAGGAGGATTTCTTGCGGGTAGTGACGGAGTCATTATAACGCTTGTGGAAAACAATCCAGATACACGGAAAACATCTAGCCCTACAGTGATTCAAGGGACGCATTTAAACTGGGATCAAAATCCGGATAATGTAATGCCATACGGAAATTATGCAGCAAAGGAGTGTATTTCCATCAATCAACTTGTATCTACTGAAGATCCGGATCAGGTTGACATAAATGGATATGCTTTATTTCAAAACAAACCGAATCCTTTTGATGAGGCTACCACAATTGACTTCATTCTTCCCGCTTCTAACCAGGCCGTTCTTAAATTTTATGACGTGACAGGTAAGTCCCTTGAAGAAATTAAGGGGGATTATAAATTAGGAAGGAATACTGTAAAAGTTGAACGTAAACCATGGATGGAGGAATCCAAAGTGATTTTCTACCGGCTCGAAACAGATGGATTTCAATCCAGTATGCGGAAGATGACCCTAATCAATGAATAACTTCAGATGGGACATTTCAGCTTAATGTAGCATAATAAGTCTTTTTCTTAAATATGTTAAGGTCACAGAATCAGTAGTAAACGCTGTGATTAAAAAATGGTATGATTTTAGCCGTTTAGAAGAGGGTCTGAAAAATAATCTCACAGCTGACAGGTTGATTGGGACCCTAAATTTTTTTTCATGAGCATTTTGCATCAACGTAAACCAATTCGTGTGCTTCTAACCATTATTGGGGTTTTGGGAGGCATACTGAATTCATTTGCTCAGCTTCCAACGATTACTGTTCAATTTGCAAATCCTGAAATCAATTGTAATACAAGTCAGTACTGTCTTGATGTTGAATTTCAAAGCAATACCGCGAATCAGGAAGTGTTTGGGATGAACGTTCGCTTTTTTTATGATGACTCCATCCTGGAGCTTGTTGGCTTTAGCAATTTCCAGGGGGGTTATGGGCCTGTAGCTCCGAATCCACCTACCAAATCTACGAGCGGTCCCGCAGGACCAGCTTTGTTCAATTTTGCCGGGGCTGCTGAATTTATAAACGGAGCCATTCAACTGGTCAATATCAATGCTCCCGATATTATTTTGACCACGACAGGCTGGACTAAACTGTTTAAAATGTGTTTCCTGATTGATAGCACATTCCCCACAATAGAAAATTTTTGTCCTCCTGTGGTTTGGGATTTAGAACAAATCCCTGCGAACGGAGGATTTTTAGCCGGTGATGATGGGGTGGTGATCACGGTAGTAGATCCTGATCCAAATATTGAATCATCTCCCTCCCTGGAAAATGTAGTCCAATTTAACTGGGAATACATTGGAGGAGGTTCACCACCATATGGCCAGTTTAGCGAAGATTCATGCATCAATGTTAACTGTTCTCTCCCTGTTGTCATGCTTTCCTTCACAGGCTATAATGATGATTCAGGAAACCACCTTGAATGGCAGACTGTTGCGGAAGTAAACAACCTGGGATTTGATGTTGAACGGAGCCCTGATGGTATTCAATGGGAAAAATTAAGCTTTGTTAATGGAGGTGAGACAATTCAGGCAAAACAAAATTATCGCTTCAATGATCTGCATCCATTCCGTGGAAGAAATATATACAGACTAAAGCAAATTGATAACGATGGCCGCTTTCAATTTTCTTCAATAGTAATTTTAGAAGCTGATAGATCTAAGGAATCTTTGAGTTTTGATATCTATCCTAATCCCGCCTCTGAAGGCATTCTAACAATCAATTTGACAGAAGAAGTAAATGCAAATTCTACCCTGTCTTTCTATAGTCCCGCAGGGCAACTTTTGCGTGAAGAAAAGTTGATTGATCGGACCTTTCATTTAAATATTACGAATATGCCTTCCGGAGTATATCTCATTTGTATTTCGAACGGCAATCAAAAATTATATAAAAATGTAGTCATTGAATAAAGCCAATGATCTCAATTTACCAGCTTACAATCTGAATGATAATACAAACAATTGAACACGGACCGTAGAAATTAAAAACCAATCAGGATTTCGAACGTATTGAAAAAAGGCTTGATCTACGCCCACCCACTATCCCAATGACCATGAACCTTAGTAAAATGAACACCAGTACTACAAAATTAAAGAACGCTGTTTTAACTGCCTTGTATATTTTTTTATTAGGCTTTAGTACAGTGTTGGTGTCGCAGACACCGGTTATCACAGTTCGTCTCGCGAACCCCTCGTACAATTGTTTGACTGACCAGTATTGTGTAGACGTTGAATTTTTATCCGACTCTGCAGGTGTTGAGATTTTTGGTGTGAATGTTCGTTTCTTTTATCCAGACTCGCTTCTTGAACTGGTTGGCTTTTCAGATTTTCAAGGTGGCTATGGTCCGGTAACTCCTAACCCTCCTACAGTTGCCCAAAATGGTCCCGCTGGTCCCGCACTATTTAATTTTATGGGGCCTGCTGATTTTGTAAATGGAGCTATTCAGCTTTTAAATTCTGATACT
This sequence comes from Saprospiraceae bacterium, assembly GCA_043752765.1. Classification (GTDB taxonomy): domain Bacteria; phylum Bacteroidota; class Bacteroidia; order Chitinophagales; family Saprospiraceae; genus Opimibacter. The sequence goes on from JAYUXX010000019.1 coordinate 4,616, forward strand.
ACTCCATTATTACTTGATACGGTCATGTGGACTAAACTTTTCCAAATTTGTTTTGTGGTAGATGAACCGAATACAACCCTTGATAGCTTTTGCCCACCGATCGTACTCGACCTGGAACAAGATCCAGCGAATGGTGGATTTTTGGTGGGTGACGATGGTATAGTGATAACAATTGTAGATCCTGATCCGAATATTGAATCAGGTCCGGCCACTGAAAACGTAGTTCAATTCAATTTTATGTATACCGGCCCGGGCACACCTCCCTACGGTACACCCGTAGAAATGGTTTGTATTTCTCTCGATTGCAACCCTATGATCACATGTCCGTCTGATACAACGATTAATTGTGATGCATCTATAGACACCTCAAATACAGGTGCGCCTGCTGTCACAGATATCTGCGCTGGTGACCCCGTAATTACTTTCACCGATTCCATCATTAGCGGAGCTTGTCCACAAGACTTTATAATACTCCGAACTTTTATTGCAGCGAATGCATGTAATCTTTTTGATACCTGCACACAAATGATTACAGTCATTGATACCACACCGCCGAGTATTCTATGTCCTGTGAACCTTACGATCGATTGTCCTGCAACGCCAATGTTTGCGAGTCCGATTGTCACCGATGCATGTGATACAGTTGTGATGCTTACATTCGTCAGTGACACCATCGATGGTGCATGTCCAGCAGAATATAGTATTACCCGAACATGGACGGCTACTGACGATTGTGGTAATTCATCCACGTGTAGCGCAACCATAACTGTACAGGATACAACGGCTCCTGTGATTCTTTGTCCGGCAAATGTTACTATAGAATGTACTGCCAGTACAATTCCTAATAGTACAGTACCTGGTATGGCAACAGCGACAGATAGTTGTGATATGACACCTACAGTTACATTTAATGATGTGACAATAGGTTCACCAATTTGTCCACAGGAATTTACGATTATCAGAACCTGGACGGCTACTGATGATTGTAGCAATTCAAGTACCTGCAATCAGATCATAAGTGTAGATGATAGTACACCACCGGTCATCACTTGTCCTACCGACATTACTATAGAATGTACGGATAGTACTTCACCTGATAGTACAGGTGTTGCAACAGCAACAGATAATTGTGATCCAGCACCCGGTATTACATTCAATGATGTAACTGTAGCTTCCTTAATATGTCCTCAGGAATTAACCATTACCAGAACTTGGACAGCAACAGACTCATGCGGAAATAGTAGTACATGCATTCAGACAATATTAATTGATGATAGTACACCACCTGTAATCACGTGTCCTGCAAATATTACGATAGAATGTACAGATAGCACTTCACCGGATAGCAC
>JAYUXX010000020.1:0-13595 GCA_043752765.1 Saprospiraceae bacterium
AATCCATTTACGGTAACATTTGCAGTGCACGTTGAAGCGTTTCCTGATTGATCTGTCACCGTCAGGGTAACTATATTCAAACCAAGATCATCACATGTAAGGGTATCGGGGTCTACAGCAAGACTGATAATGGAACAATTATCCGTGGAGTTATTATTTATCTGAGCACCGGTAATAATTACAATACCGTTGGCTCCCAGAGAAACCGTAATATTTTGACAAGTGGCCACGGGAGGAGTAATATCCTGAACTGTTACAATTGCAGTACAAGTTGAAATATTTCCAGAGGAATCGGTAACCGTCAGGGTCACAACATTTGCCCCTAAATCCATACAATCAAATGTATCAGGATTCACACTGTATTCTTCAATACCACAATCATCAGTAGAACCATTGTCAACATCGTCCGGAGTAATGACAACCAGACCATTAGGTCCAATACTAACAGTTATATTCTGACAAATTGCCACCGGTGGTGTTTCCAAAACTGTTACTGTTGAAGTACATGTAGATGTTGCACCAGTAGCATCGGTTACGGTTAGCGTTACCACTACACCATCTAAATCAGTACAATCAAACGTATCCTGATTAATCTCTAACGTAACATCGCCGCATTGTGCGAATGAACCATTATCAATTTGATCAGGTGTAATTACTGCAATTCCATTTGCATTTAGGGTCACTGTAATATCCTGACATAGAGCCGTTGGAGGATCAGGCATCATTACATTTACGATAGCCGTACAGGTACTCGTATTTCCTGATCCATCAGTCACAGTTAGTGTTACTACATTAGGACCAGGTTCTTCACAATCAAATTGTGTTGAATCAAGGGCCAAACTAATAAACGTACAATTGTCAGATGAACCATTATTGATATCATCCGGCGTAATCGTAGCCATGCCATTCGAATCCAGCATAATAGAAATATCCTGACAAAGCGCGATTGGAGGCAGGTTGTCTTCGACAGTTACAATCGCTGTGCATGTAGATGTATTTCCATTAATATCAGTTACGGTCAATGTAACAATATTAGCACCTGTATCTAAACAATCAAAAGTGGATGGATTTACAACAATAGAAACCATACCACAATCATCAAAGCTGCCATTATTTATCTGGCTCCCGGTAATTGTCACAGTGCCCGTGGCATCCAGACTAACTGTTATGTTTTGACAAATGGCAACAGGTGGTGTCGTCAATACAGTAACGATTGCAGTACACATTGCCATATTTCCTGACTCATCCAATACCGTCAGTTTAATAATATTGGTCCCTGCATCATCACAGGTAAAAAGATATTGATCAAGGAATATCGTATCAATTGCACAATTATCAGTGCTACCATTATCTACATCATCAGCTGTTATCGTAACGGTTCCTCCAGCTCCCAGCGTTACAGTTAAATTCTGACAAACTGCTACAGGTGGTACTTCATCCTCAATCGTTACGCTTGCTGAACAAGTGGCAGTATTTCCGCTTTGATCGGTAACCGTAAGAATAACTGTATTGATACCAATGTCATCACAGTCGAATGTATTTGGCGTTACTGTTCTATTTACGATTAAGCAGTTATCTGTAGATCCATCATCGATCATAGCAGGAGTAATCACAATTGTGCCCTGATTCGTAATACTGATCGTTATATCTTTACACTCTGCAACAGGTGGGATCAGATCTTTTACAAAAACCTGGAACATACAGGTATTCATGTTACCTGAAAGATCCGTAACCTTGAAGCCCACCATTATAGTATCTCCTGCATCGGCGCAACAGAACTTAACATCCGGCCCTGGAATTAAATCCTCTGGAACACCGCATGTGTTGGTCATTCTGAAAACTTGTTTGGATAATATTCCACAATTTTCAATGATCGTAAAATCAAGTTGATTTGCAAAAATGAAAGCCATACCATCAGGCCCTAATCCTACTGACAAGGAATGGCAAATAGGGATAGGCGGCGTGTTGTCTCTTACCGTAACGTTATACTGACACATTGCAGAATTTCCACATGCATCAGTTGCGCGTATGGTGATGGATGTTAAACCCAATCCAAGGTTGACCATTTGCCCAGGTGCAAATATTCCCGGAACACCACTGACGAAAATGTCTATGTCAATCATGCTATCATCGGAACAAACATCCGACACGACAGGCAAGGGTAAAGTATATTTTGTTGTACAAACTCCTGGACTTGTTCCAATAGTTAAATTGGCCGGACAAGTAACAACCGGTGGAACATCATCAATGATCAGGATTTCCTGAACATCTGTTATTTGGCCACTCGTACACCAATCCATTACCCTGAATAATCGAATTATTTTTTGCGAACCATTACACATCGGTACTACTTGGTCCGTGAAGGTTACAATTAATTGACACGTAAAACCCAGAGGCTCCCCATTAAAAGTTGGTTCGCCAGTGACTGAAGGATCAAGGTTGGGATTGACACAATCAACAGTGATATCGGGAGGAAAAACAATCTGACCAAGTGCTGGTTTTTTCAGATAAATAACGTCCTGACATGAAGTACTATTCCCTGAATCATCTGTCGCTGTATATATGACAAGAATTTGCTGCGTAAAATGGTGAGGATTACAAGGCAGATTCTGAATAGTATATGAAAAATAGATATCCAGATCATCATCACAATTATCTGTGGCTCCATCTAAATAACTTAAAAAGTCTATAGTTGAAATATCCACATTACAAGGAAGTGTATCCGGAGTACAGGTTAATACTGGTCTCAGTTTATCCTCTACGAATACAGTTGACATACAACTATTCCCCGTCGGAATCTCAGTGACTACAACCATTACTTCCTGACCTACCTGATCACAGAAGACAGTATCATTGAGGGGTCCCATGATGTCTACATCATAGAGGAATGCCGGATAATCAGGTGCATTGACCAGCGTGATTGCAGTCAACACTGCGAAACCACCTGCACCCAGCGAAATATTCACTTCAGGCTTACAACTTAACGCCATAGCTGATTTAGCAATTGGTAAATCCGTATGTGTGGCACAAATTTCCACACTACTCCAATTACAATTATCGTCTTCGAAATAATACATCCATTCTTGTGGAGAAGCCGATAGCTGTGAGAATTGACCACAGAAAATAATGAGACTGATCAGGAGGCTAAGGCCATACCCTTTTCGTTTTGATACTGAATTACAAAGTGTTTCCATCACAAAAGCAATTAATTGTTATTAACCCGGCAGTTATAGTTAGCCCACAAATGAAGCCGTATCATTTTAGTGCTATAATTTTTGGCAGATAAAAAAGTGGAGATCGCAAAAAAAGAGACTGATAGGGTCAAAAACCCTACCAGCTTACTCAACTATTATCATTCTATTGGTACTATATTGAAATGCAGATTCAATTTTATAAACATAAATTCCTGCATTTCTTAAATCGGTTCTGTTCACAAAGAATTCGTTTTCTCCAATCGATAATTGTATTGATCTGGAGTACACTAATTTTCCATTCGTATCAAAGAATTGGAGTTTCCCCTTCTCTTCACGGTCACTCACATAAAGTATAGATGTGCGGTCTTTGAATGGATTCGGACGATTATATACCTGGGATACCTCAACTTGCTTTCTAAGCAACGCAACTTTGAAAGGCTCATCATTTAAAACTGCATATGCTGCAGGTTCCGTTGGTGAAGGCTTTAAGAAAAGTTTAAAGCTTCCGGCATTAGTTGATTTTTTTTGGACCCACATGGTAAGCAGAATTTGACTTTCGTCTTGCCAACCCTGCATTGTATAGGTTGCAAGAGACGCTGATTGGCCAGGCAGCTGAGGCATTCTTATATCATCCGTTGAAATCCCTGAACCGGCACTCCAATCAATTACATTAAATGAATTCTGGTCCCAGTCAAATGAAAATTGTAACGCATTGTATTGCCTGGCGTCTAAAAGACTAATCTCGACTTTGTATATGTCATTTTCAGCCTGAGGAATAATTGCATATTCAACATCGCATGATTTTCCTGTTCTAGGAAGCAGGATTCCACTGCCAGCCTGAAGATTTGCTGACAAATTCAGATCTCCGATTTTAACAGCATCAAAGTTGACATCATTCATACTGTTTGTAAATGGATTGATTACATACGTTTCCTGCCATTGTGAAGCCCATGGACTTGCAGGGTCAGGAAAGATGTGTGCATTATCTATAAATCTCCAGGATTGATTATTGGGTAGTTCTGCATAATACCCAAGGATTAATTTTCGAAATTGAATAATATCAATGGCAGTAATTGTTTGACTATTATTCGCATCTGCAGCGATATATTGAAAAGGACTTGAAAAGAATTCTATCCCCAGAAGATGTTTTTGAATTTTGACAAGATCAAGTGTAGTCACACCATTCTTGTCATCTCCCTCTCGTACTGGCCTCACTTCATACTGACCCCCAAAGGGCATAGAAGGAAATACAAAATAACCATGTGATCCACTTAGAATTTCTTCTAGATTACTTCCATCGAGATGAACCATTGCACCTGCAAGTTTTCCCGCACCAGGAACATTAATGTTTCCTGAGATCACGCCGGTATTTCCCTGGCCTGGAGGACAAATGGAATTATTATCCTGGATATCAATCGTTGTAATACAAAAATCGGTTAGCCCATTTTCATCAATTGCCCATAGTTCGATTTCGTTCGCACCTAAATCGCTACAGTCAAACACTTTTGTCACATCCAAGGGATCTGCACTGAAGGCTACTGTAACTGCATTACCGCAAGGATGATCACTTCCTGCATCAAACATTTCAGCCTGGATATTGACCATGCCCCAATCTGCTGTACCATCTCCATTCAAATCCATGGCCATCAAATTTGTACTTAACCCATAGATACATTTTGCTGATGGAGCCTTACAGCTTTGTACAGTCACTAATTGTTCTTCATTTGTAGTATTTCCACACTGATCCCATACCGTATAAAGAATTCTATGACTTCCTACAGGTATGTTCCTTGAAAACTCAATTGTTGAGCCTGTTAGAATTCCGGAAATAAAATCGAATGTGCCATTGTTATCAATGTCAATCGAATACCTCCAGCTTAATGATGCGGCTCCCGAGCAATCATCCGTCGCCGCTGCAAAAAAGTCGAGTGTCAAACCACCACAATTAGCATCAAAAGAACATTCTGTCAAATCTTCAATTGGGACTATGACAGGAGCTACATTGTTCATCACCTTGATTACCTGAATGTGAGACCAGATCCCAACAGTAGGTGTATTCAGTTGGCACCAATCAATAACTGTCCAGGTCCTCAGGATCTTGAAACAAGCCTGATCTTCATTTGAAAAATCAAATACCATATCTGTATATGATGCACCTACTAAATCACAAATACCTTCATTTAAAATGGGTTCGTTAAAAGGAGGTGAAAGATCTTCGGGATCTAATGAATCAATATCACACACATTAGATGTCGTATAATCCAATGGAAAAGCAATATCCGACAAATCAAAAAGGTCAAAATTTGTTATCGTAATCACTTGTTGACAAGAAGATTGTAATCCACCATCATCAGTTGCAATAAACGTCCTGGTGATACTTCCAACACCACAATTATTCACATTGATGATTGCAGAAGTTGAAATATCAACATTACAATTGTCAAGAGCTAAACCATCGATACCAATGCATTGCAAACCTGGATTGCCAGGAACTCCCGGATCATCAATGCATATCTGTTCTTGATCATCCGCATTCAAAACCACATTTCCGAACACTGCCAGATTTTCTGAGGTAAAGGGAAATTCGCAACTGATTGTCAAATTACTTGGACACGTGATCTGAGGAGGCAGTTTATCCTGTACCTCTACCTGCACCATACAATCATTATAATGCCCTTGCAGATAGCTATCTGAAACAGGACCTGGTACCGGAGGTAAATCATATACTCGCAGGATAACCATGATCTCATTATTCGCTATATCCTCACAACAAAACTGAATAAAGTCATCAAACTGATTAGTTGGATTACCAGGATTTGCACAAGTATATCCAACTGGTAGACTCATTCGTTTAACTTTAAAATAAACATCGCCACAATTGTCCTGACTTGCTGCGTTGAATGCAGAAGCTTGTACTAATGCAGTGCCAATGTTGTTGAGGGGGATTGCTATAGACTGATTGCACACAGGAACAGGGGGCTGTAAATCAGCGATAGTAATAAACATAGTATCTGAGCCCTCAAGACCACAACCGTTAGTGGCTATGAAAATAATGGTCTGTACACCCACAGGCAAACCCTGCACGAATCCACCATTACTATTAATTGTTCCGAAAGAACCCTGTGTTCGAACTGTAAATGTTGAAGAACAATCGTCCGAAATAAGTGCAGATGGGATTGTTACATCCGCAGTACACACTTGTGCACTCGTAGAGATTGTCATATCAGCAGGAGCCTGAACTACAGGTGCTGTTGTATCGGTTACTTCTATTATCTGAGTTGAATCGATAGATGTATTACCAAGACACCAATCGTATACTGTCCAGGTTCGGAAGATTTTATAGGTTCCTGCACATAAAGGGACTACAATATCGTTCCGTACAATACTTAGATTACAAAATGATCCATTAAGAATTGGATTTCCACCAATTGATGGTATCCCTGTATTCGCAGGTGTTGTGTCAGGCGGAGGAAAACAAATTAGCGCATCTGCTCCTGTAAGGTTAGGAGGAAATACAACAGAATCTAAACTCGCCTTTTGAAGAGATATCAATTGTTCACAACTGTCTACATTACCGAATGTATCCGTAATGAAGTAAGTCCTTCCAAATTGTGAAATAATATCATCCTCACAATTTCCTGAAGACAATAGAATATCATTAAAGGTGACAACCGTGGGCGAACAATCTGAAATATCATCTTGAGAGATACCATTATATAGGTCTAAATCTGCCGTGCAGTCCAGTGTTATATCATCTGGACATATTACAATCGGCGCCTGATCGTCTACAACAAGGATAACAGCCATGCAGGATTGTCCGGAAGCTGGATTGCTGATAATTACCATATAGGTATTTCCAGCCATTCCAATTGAAATGACATTTCCCAGGGAAACACCATTCTCCATTATATCAACAACGATTTCTCCTATACAGCCATTTATCGTGACCCCGATTTCATCGAAAGTAAGTGTGTCCTGACAATCGGAAGATACAGACACAGGGACAGGTGGGAAGTTAGGTGGGCAAGTCATTACGCATCCCTGACCTATTGAGACTTCTGGAATAAATACAGCAAGTGCCAAAAAGATAGCAAGGGCAAAAGAATGACTAGTCAAACCAGTGGTAACCAGTTTTTTCATAAGAGACAATTTGGGTTCATCAATCGTTACTGCTTTGGGAGCATGTTTTTGGGATGGGACCTGTCTACATATTAAGTTTATTTATAAACTAATAAATTCACATTTTTAACTCAATACACATTACAAATATATATAATATGTTTTATCGTGCAACCCTTATTTGAAAATAATACAATATTTGTTTAACATATATAGATTATAGTTATTTTTATTTAACTGTATATCAATATTATATATCATTTTTATACCTTTTTAACCCAATCTATTGCCTTAAATTAATTTTCGTTCTCGTAATTCTCTCCTTATGGACGCCTGCCAGACCGTTATTATTAATTCCCCCTGATGAGGTTTATTCGATCAATGGTCGGTTAAGAGTTCCTGCAAGGAAAAATAGGAAGTACCTTTCCAAAGGGTCTTATTCCTGAAAATGGATTTGAAAGAGGAATTTGATATTTATAATAATTTTGTACCAGTGGCACTGTTTATTGTATTACCACCTCTTTACACCTATGTCCGTCATTTCCAAACTTTCCCAAACCCCCATTTCATGAATAATCTGCTTTTCAGCATATTCTCCATTATACTCCTAATAGCCGGGTCCTCATGCAATCAAAAAGCAGTCAATTCAGGAATCCCGGGTGAAGAAACACTCACTGCTTCATCACCGCTTCTAAAGTTGTTACCCTCCTCTGAGACAGGTATTGATTTTAAGAATTATATCCACGAGACATTTGAGATGAATATCACAACGCACATCAATACATCGAATGGTGGTGGTGTGGCAATCTTCGATGCGAATAATGATGGACTTCAGGACATCTATATGATTTCATCCTCAGCCGAAAATAAACTCTATATCAATCAGGGAAAATTAAAATTTGCAGATAAAACTGCAGGCTCAGGTCTAGAATCTAATGAAGGTTTTGAAGTGACGGTCACTGTAGTTGACATCAATGCAGATGGATGGATGGATGTTTACGTATGTAGAGGAGGCCCGGTTGTTGATGAATTCAGGCGAAACAAGCTTTTCGTAAATAATGGCAATTTAACTTTTAGTGAAAAGGCAAAGGAGTACGGATTAGATGATAAGTCTGCATCAATCGGAGCGAATTTTTTTGACTATGACAATGACGGAGATCTAGATTTATATCTCTTGAATTATCCTGTTGACTTTAGTTGGGCAAGTAAAATTATGGTCAAACCAACTGCTGATGGCAAAGGTGTAGAACCCATACTTGACCCAATCGATGAATATGATTCTCACCGCTTCTATAGAAATGATGGACCACCATTGCCGAACGGTGATGGTGGATTTAAAGATGTTTCAAAAGCTGCCGGAGTCTGGAATTTTGGATTTGGCTTAAGTGTTTCCATTGAAGATTTTAATCAGGATGGATGGATGGATGTGTATGTTGCCAATGATTTTATTCAGCCTGACCTTTTATATATCAACAACCAAAATGGGACTTTTACCAACAAACTCAAAGATTATTTTAAGCACACTTCTCAGCATACGATGGGAACAGAACTTTCTGACTTTGACAACGACGGTTTATTTGATCTGTTTGCAGTTGACATGCTTAGTGAAAAACAGTATCGAAAAAAGACAGTCCTGAGTACGAACTCTCAAAACAGATACACAACGCTAAAAACACACGGATACTTTGAACCCGTTGTTAGAAATGTACTGCAACACAATAATGGAAATTCTACTTTTAGTGATATCGCTTGTATGGCAAATGTATTTCAAACAGATTGGAGTTGGAGTTGCCTCATGACGGACCTGGATAATGATGGATGGAAAGACTTGTTAATCACAAATGGTTATCAGCGCGAAGTAACAAACATTGACTTTATAAATTTTGAATTTGCAGAAATTGAGGCTAAAGGTTCTATTAAAACACAATTTGAAAATGTTGTAGACTTTTTAGATTTAATCCCACAGTATAAGCTTAGAGATTATGTCTTTAAAAATAAAGGAGACCTGACGTTTGAAGATAAAAGTGGTGAATGGATGACGATGAAAGCCTCTTGGTCCAACGGAGCTGCCGTTGGGGATCTGGATAACGACGGTGATATGGACTATGTCGTAAACAACATAAATGATGAAGCTTTTGTATTTGAAAATACTTCATCAGGCACAACCGACCATTCATTCCTGCAGATCAAAGCAAAGGGACCTTTAAAAAATCCTTCAGGAGTTGGCATGTCGGCAACTATTTTTTATGATAGACAGCAACAATATAGCATGTTAACTCCCACACGTGGGATTTTCTCATCCGTTGAACATCTTCTTCACTTTGGAATTGGAAAAGCATCTATAATCGATAGTATTCTTGTTAAATGGCCTGATGGAAAAGTTCAAGTTTTGAATAATATACCTGCAGACACTCGTCTTGAAGTAAAATATACAGATGCTCAGAATCCACGCGCTGTAAGTAATCTACCTCAAGAAATTCTATACTTTAAGGATAATACGTCAACATCCGGGTTATCTTTTACTCACAAAGAGAATGATTACATTGATTTTGAAAATTCTTTTCTCATGCCATGGGCACTGTCTGACCTGGGACCACTAACATCAACTGCGGACATCAACAAAGATGGACTTACTGATATTTATATTGGAAATTCATTCGGCAAATCAAAAGGTTTGTATATACAAAATCAGAATGGTCAATTTACAATGCTCTCGGATGTCGAATGGGAAAAAGATTCATTGTATGAGGATCATGGTTCAATTTTCTTTGATGCGGATATGGATGGAGACATGGATTTATTCGTGATCAGTGGAGGATATGAGAGCCCTACCCCACAAGCGTGGCAATCCAGACTCTATATTAATGACGGTGGAAAAAAATTCATACATGCAAAGGGTGCCATTCCTTTACTCCAGGATGTATGCCTTCGTGGCACCGCTTATGATTATGATGCAGACGGTGATATAGATTTATTCTTGGGAGGCAGAGTTACTCCAGGTAAATATCCTGTAACACCGAGAAGTTATATCCTCCGTAATGACAGGAATAAATTTGTAGATGTTACTGATGAGGTTTCAGCAGAGTTTGGCAATATAGGAATGGTAACCGATCTACAATTCGCTGATATTGATGGTAATGCATTACCAGAATTAATTGTAGTAGGTGAATGGATGCCGGTAACAATTTTCCAGTTATCAAATCATAAACTCAAAAAGTTAGATTCAAAAAAATTAGGTTTACAATATTCAAATGGTTTTTGGAATAAACTTAGTGTTGCTGATCTGGATAGTGACGGAGACCTTGATCTAGTAACGGGTAATTTAGGACTGAATTCACATTACCGTGCTTCAGCTGAAAAGCCTTTAAAATGTTATGTATCTGATTTTGATAATAATGGCAGCATTGATCCAATCATGACCTATTATGAGGGAGACCTTTCCTTTCCACTCGTTCAGAAAGATGTTTTGATAAAGCAAATACCAATGTTAAAGAAAAAGTATATCTATTACAAAGATTATGCGAGTGCCACAATCAATGATATATTAACACCAAAGCAGATTAAAGAGTCTACTATTCTCCAGGTATTTGTTGTGGAAACTGGGTGGTGGGAGAATAAAAATAATCAGTTTGTTTTTCATATGTTGCCACTTGTGGGACAGGTTTCTCCTGCTCAAGGAATTATTGTTACAGATTTAAATAATGATACCCATCTTGATATCATATTGGCAGGCAATAAATATGGAATGGAAGTAGAAACAGGTCGCTTTGATGCTGGTATAGGAACCTATTTAGCCGGGAGTGGGGATGGTCAGTTTACACACATAAAAAATATAGAAACCGGATTTTGGGCCGACAAAGATGTAAGGGATATAGCGCTATTAAAAGGTCCCGCGAATAGCCTACGAATAGTTGTGGCTAATAATAATGATAAAATCCAAATTTTTGACAAAACGAATTAAATCTTCAACTAAAATAAGGGAAGCTTTAAATTAACCACCAGCCACAATGAATATTTTACCTAGATCGCCGTTCATATTTATTTGCCTTACTTATTTTATCATATTCGCTTGCGTTAAACAACCTAAGCAAAATTTTACAGAGCCATCGGTAGCGTTATCGGCGGAGTACGATACACTTCAACGTAATCATGTCCAAACACTGGTAAATCAAATCAATGAAGCTGTTCAACTGCAGGGAAGTCCTGAAAAACTACCTTTCCCAATTTTTAATTCACTTGATACGCTTAAGTACTGGAGAGTAAATGGAGTGCCTGCCCGAATATCAGCAGCTTTGGCATTCCCAGACAAAATAGTTTGGCCTACATATTTTATACATGAAGGAGAAATTATACTAATACGTTATCGAATGTGGTCTATACCAGCACCATCTTATGCAATTGAAACGATAACCTATTTGCAGAAAGGAAAGGTAGTTTATTGCAATGAACGAAAGATAGATCTTAAACCAGAGGAATTGCCTGCGAACTTGAGAGGCCTGGATTTTACTCCTTGCGGAGAAGCAAACACGATAATCGGAAATGCTCCTTACGAATACTGGAAAACTATCAAGGAGTTTATGAATCAAAATATTACCACCGACACAAAGGAATAAATTAAAAAGAGAAGGTAACATTAGTCTTGAATCGGATATACCCATTCTATCAATTGGAATGGATTGATCTCTGCTTGGGTTAGGTCCGTTTCTGAATTTATAAACAGTTGTGGGTCTCTTCCGTTATAGCTCACTCTTATTTTTGACCTTACTTCTACATTTTGAATTTTCATTTCCATCGCTCTTTTTTGAATCATATCCGCGAAGTCCATCACAGATCTGGGGTCCATCGACATGTTAAGAATCTGCATATCATTCACAAATGTTTGAATTTCAATTGGCGAAGTTTGATTTTTGTCCTTGTCTATAAGTGAAAATTCCATTTCGTTTATTTGTCTTGTATCTACTTTCATTCTCCAGGAAAATCGATTGCCGATTGTTGTCCAATCCATATTATTTGGCAGCAAATAACCACGCAGTGGAAACGCTAATTGAAAAGCCATAAAACCTACAATAATTATAACTGGCATTTTTGGCGAAAACATCTCCATTTCAACCTTTGCAGATTTGCGCAATGATCCCTTACTACTAAATTTCTCATTGATAAAATTTTGTATAAGGGGCAATTCGTTAGCATTATAAAACAATATTAGGCATCCGATCATCACATATGGAAATACACCAATGTCGTTGAAAATTATTGAATTGATGATGTGGAAAGCAATTATTGGATAGATAGCCCAATTACGAATATTTTTATTCCAAAGAAGGAATGGAGCTCCTAAATCGATCGCAAGCCCGCCGTAATTAAATACGAAGACACCTACATCATTCTTTACCAGAGCAGCCAGAATATGTTCATCGGATAATCCTTCAATTAAGGTTCGTATGGGTTGACACTCCACCAACCAGTCCAATCGCAGTTTGGCAAAGCCTCCGTAAAAATATACAACGACAATTTGGAATTGCAATATAAACTGTTGCCAGAATGGAATTTTAAACGCGCTGTTTTTTGGTTTAAATAGCGAAAACGATTTATCTGCATCTGTCAAACTTAGCAGGAATGCGATCAGAATAAATAAATAAATGTGGTTGTTGTAGATACTCTTGTCCAGAAGGAAGATGTACAAATAACCTAAAGCAAAAATCCTACACGCCCATTTAAAAAACAATCCCAGGGTAATAGCGATTGCACAAATAAGTAATAGAGCTAATATAGCATTCAACCAAAATTCCGGCAGAGGTTTCAACCACTTTAAAAAATCATATTGAAAATTTATAGCGGGGAGGACAAACATATTTTTTATCAACCCTATTCTGAAATACCCACTGATCACATAAATCATGAAAAGACCAAAAGCAATTCTGAATAAGCTGATCACAGAGCCATCCACCGGCCGGCGCAAAGACAATAAGAATTCCTGAATTTGATCCTTTAGTGGCTTGAGCATATTAATTGAATGGATGCAGGGAATAAAATTACTTCTATAAAAAGAGAAAAGCCTCCCCCCAACTAAATGGAGAGAGGCCATCCCAAAAACCGATTTATATCTCTATAAACCTGTCGCTATACAAACTATTATTCGATGATGATCATCTTCTTAACAGCAGTGTATTCATTAGCGTCAAGTCTGTAATAAAGTACACCTACTGAAGGCATGTCTTTGCTGCTTAAGGCTATCGTGTTATAACCTTTTACAGAAAGTTGATCCTTCACCATTAATACTTT
>JAYUXX010000021.1:0-2379 GCA_043752765.1 Saprospiraceae bacterium
AAGTGGATCATGATCAATAGCATCGAACCTGATCCTCATCAGGATGGCGGATGTTACGTAGCTGGCACTATGTATAAATGGGGTGACTATAAACCATACCTCTTAAAAACAAACGATTACGGGGAAACATGGCAGCTTATCACTACTGGAATCGATCCTGAACATTTTACCCGCGTCATTCGTGCTGATCCTACTGATCCGGGAACATTATATGCAGGGACAGAATCAGGAATGTATGTAAGTTTTGATGATGGAAAACATTGGCAAGACATGCAGTTAAATTTACCCATTGTACCGATTACTGATCTTGCAATTAAAAACAACAATCTTATTGCAGCTACCCAGGGTAGAAGTTTCTGGATACTCGATGATCTGAATCAGTTCAGACAAACAAATACCACACCTCCGTCAGATATTGTTTTCTATAAACCAACTGATACGTATCGAATGACAAGTGGTGCTGCAAGTAACCTTAAAGCAGGAACAAACTATGCCGGAGGACTTACCGCCTATTATTACCTGCCGGATACTTTATCCAGTAAAGACACCATGGAGATTACAATCATGAATGCAAACGGAGACACGCTAAACAACTATAGTTCCGTACACAGCGAAAAAGCATATCAGTTAAAACCCCAAAAGGGGATGAATAAATTTAATTGGAACCTAAGACCTAAGCCTGCTAAAAAATTTGAAGGCATGGTGATTTGGGGCGGTAACGGAGCCGGAGCTATAGGTACTCCAGGCAACTATAATGTGGTCCTCAAGATTAATGATAATGAATATCGACAACCCTTTAAAATCCTGAAAGACCCGAGATCCGCTGCTACCGAAAAGGACTATCAACTTTATACTGAATTCATGACCGAACTCAGTAAAAAAATTACAGAAGCCCACGAGACTATCATCAGTATACGTGACATTCGACAACAATTAAATAATTATAAGGTCAGGGTTTCAGACGACAAGGAATTGAAGAATGAAATTGAAAAAATCGACAGTGTCATGACACGGGTTGAAGAAGGATTGTATCAAACTAAAAACCGGAGTGTGCAGGATCCTTTAAATTTTCCGATTCGACTTACTGATAAGCTGGCATATGTAGGTACAACTTCCGGTAATGGAGAATATCCTCCTACCGAACAAGCCTACGGAGTGCAAAAGGAGTTGTTGTCTCTTATTGACGCCGAAATATTAATTTTTGAAAAGGTAAAGAGAGAAATGCTCCCCATCTTCAATAAGATGGTGAAGGAAAAAGGTATAGATGCGATCATTTTAAAAAAGAAATGAAAGTGTAAAAGCTAATCCCGAGATACGGACACCCTGTATATATTGAATTACATAAGAGGAAAATCGTACCATTCCTCCTTTTAGAATGGCCAGGCTGCAGAAAATTGGGACTTTTTCTTACCTTTAGATAAGTCCTTTTGGATGTACCAGCTATAAAGCAAAGGTTCTCCATGAGACCCTAGCTTAAACAATTTATCAAAAAATCGCCTTTCTATTTCATTAAAGGTACAAGTACACTGGTTGTAATTTTAATCTTGAGCTACCCGAATAGTTAGTAATTATTCCCAATTAATACAGAAATGGAAACAAATTCCTGCTCATTCTACGATTGTCGTTAAGAAAAGAAAGTGGTTTGAATTATGGAAAAAGAACAAAAACCAAATACTCCATCCAAGAATCTGTTTCCAGTAGTTGGTATTGGAGCGTCTGCAGGTGGTCTTGATGCATTCAAGCGACTACTTAAGGCAATTCCTGAAAATTCCGGGTTGGCTTATGTTTTGGTCCAGCATTTGGATCCGAATCATGAAAGTATGCTTCCTGAAATCTTGCAAAAAGTTACTATTATTCCGGTACTAGAGATTAGCGACGACATCAAGGTGCAGCCTAATCATATCTACATTCTGCCTAGCAACAAAATGTTGATAGCGAATGATGGCGTTCTCGAGCTAAGCCCCCGATCGACCAAAAAAAATGAACGGAATTTACCCATCGATCTTTTTTTTTCGTCCCTTGCGGAAATCCATCAATCTCATGCTTTGGGTGTTGTACTATCGGGAACCGGTAGCGACGGGACAAAAGGATTAAGGGCAATAAAAGATCATGGTGGTATCACTTTTGCACAGGATGAAGAATCAGCAGCCTATGAGGGAATGCCAAATAGTGCAGTTCAGTCCGGAGCGGTTGACTTTATTCTTTCGCCTGAAGATATGCCTCAGAAACTTATGGATTTAACCTCGAATATCTTGAAAAATGAGGTTAACCTTTTAGAAGCAGAAAGTGCCCGTGGCGTCCTTCCACAAATTCTTACGCTTCTTCGGATCCGCAAAGGGACCGATTTTACACACTACAAACAAACTACCATAGGACGCC
>JAYUXX010000022.1:0-13563 GCA_043752765.1 Saprospiraceae bacterium
GGACCTGAAGGACCGTTGGTTGGCGGGATTGTGGACTACTTTTCAGAAGATGATGAGTTAAAAACAATTCCAATCATAGGGCCTTCTAAAGAGGGGGCAATGCTTGAGGGAAGTAAAAATCTTGCGAAAGAGTTTATGCAGCGCCATAGAATTCCAACAGCTTCTTATCGTTCATTTCAATCGCATCAGGCAGAAGAAGCCATTGACTATCTGGAAGGCCATTCTATTCCTGTGGTCCTCAAAGCCGATGGTCTCGCTGCAGGGAAGGGTGTGATAATATGTGATACAATAGAACTGGCAAAAATTGAAGTCAAAGAAATGCTTTCCGGAAAATTTGGGAGTGCCAGTTCTACCGTTGTGATCGAACAATTTTTAACGGGAATTGAATTTTCCGTTTTTGTATTGACAGATGGAAAGGATTATGTTTTGTTACCTGAAGCCAAAGATTATAAACGTATTGGTGAAGGAGATACAGGACCTAATACAGGTGGTATGGGAGCTGTTTCACCCGTTGCTTTCGTAGATGATAGATTGTGGGAAAAAGTAAAAACACAAATCATTGAACCGACCATCCACGGGATCCAACAAGAAAATATAAACTATACAGGTTTTATTTTTTTCGGTCTCATCCTTGTGAACGGTGAACCGTATGTAATCGAATATAATTGCAGATTAGGTGATCCTGAAACGGAGGTTATACTGCCGCGTTTAAAAACAGATCTGGTAGAATTAATGGTAGCTGCATGGAATAAAAAACTAAACGATTTTCCGGTGAGTATAGATTCTCGGATAGCGGTTTCAATGATGTTAGTATCCGGAGGATATCCGATGGCATTTGAAAAAGGAAAAACCATTATGGGTCTTGACCGTGTAGATGGAAGTCGCATTTATCATGCAGGGACGAGTACTTCTAACGGGGATGTCATTACATCAGGTGGACGTGTCCTTGCAGTGACCAGTCTTGCCAGTAACCTTCAGCGTGCAATCAATAAATGTCTGATTAATACAGAAGTCATCCAATACGAAGGGAAATATTACCGAAGAGATATTGGATTTGATCTTCAGGCAGAAGGGCAGAATGGAAACGGTTAAAAGAATATAAATTCCTGAGCGATGTATACCCCGACACCTGCAATGAAACCTAAGAAAGCAATCCAGGCTATTTTTCGGAAATACCACATGAATTCGATTTTTGCAATTCCCATAGCTGCTACTCCGGCAGCTGACCCTATGATAATCATACTACCTCCGGTACCCGTAGTTAGAGCCAGGAGTATCCAAAACGAATGATCTGTAGGAAAATCTGCTAATGAGTACATTCCCTGTGCTGCAGCTACAAGAGGGACATTATCAACAATAGCTGATATGACTCCGAGTGCAACAACTATAAGCTGTTCATTCTGGAATGTATTTGACAACATATCGGCTAGTTGAGAAAGCAGGCCGAAAGATTCAAGTCCAGCAACAGCAAGTAGAATGCCGAGGAAGAAAAGAATACTCGGTGTATCGATTTTTTGCAAGGCATGAACAACTGATAACTGGGTTTGATGATCCTTTCCTTTATTTCTGTGTAGATATGAAGTAACAATCCACAAAACACCAAGAGCAAACAATATTCCCATAAAGGGTGGTAGATGCGTAATCAACTTGAACGCCGGGACAAACAGCAACAGCAATACTCCAAGTATCAATACAAACTTGGAATCTCCGGGGTTTCGAATGGGTTGCTCCTGACTCTTTGCACTTAAAGTTTGATTTGCAAACTTTCTACTTATCAGAAGTAGTGGAATCAAGCAAACTATGATACTTGGAAAAAATAGTTTGAGGATAATATTGCCTGCTGAAATCTGATTCCCAATCCATAACATTGTAGTAGTTACATCACCCAGTGGAGAAAAAGCGCCTCCAGCATTTGCGGCAATGATTACCATACTTGCAAAATATAGTCTGTCGTTACGATCATCAAGGATCTTACATACTAATGAAGTCATGACAATTGCCGTTGTCAGATTATCAAGTAATGCGGATAAAAAGAATGTAAGCATTGAAATGGTCCAAAGTAGTTTAACCTTATTTCTTGTTTGAATCCGTTGCGTGATTAATTTAAATCCTTCATGACTATCGATAAGTTCAACGATTGTCATAGCACCCAGTAGGAAAAACAGTATGGAGGATATTTCTCCTAGATGGTGCATGAGCGACTCAACCCCCATTTCCGGATCATTAAGCTGTAAAATGTATACAGTCCAGCATAATACGCCTGTCAATACTGCCGTAGCGGCTTTATTGATTCCTAAGGGATGTTCGAGCGAGATGGCTATGTAGCCTATGATGAAGGTGAGTATTGCTAATGTAGCCATGGTGCAATATACCTCAACTGCCAAAAAAAGACCCAAAAATCAAAAGGACTACCATTGATTTTAAGTCCCTACTTATTCTTAATTCTCCTGTCTAATTTTAAATGAAAACAACATCACGTTCTTTCAATTTATTTCTTCTTCAAATTGTTCCAAAAACTCTGCGATGGCATTATAGGTTGCTTCATATTCAGCTTTATCCTCTGCGTTTTTAAATCCATAATAAAGTCCCAAAGAAGATTTTCCATAACCTGTATGTTTATTGCGATAGATTAATTCATCTGCTTGAGAATAAACTTCGAAAAGATATGAATTTGTGACTTTGCTGACTTTTAAAGGCATGCCTAAAAGATTAGGAATCAAAAGTGTAAATGCGGCCATCCCCGGACGATAATCAAGGTTCTGTTGATGGTGGATACGGGTTACATATATAGTACCGCAAGATTGTTTTCCACCTTGTTGATTCAATGCCTCCTCCATGTAATACACGAAGGATTTGTATGCCTCATTCCCTACTCCGTAACCCACGAACTCCTCTTCTTCTGTTTCCACCCATGCATTATTGATCATGACGGATTCATTCGTTGTATGGGTAAGCGGTACTAATTTTGAAAAGGAATCTTCGTCAGGTTGAATAGCGTAATAGCATGAATTGTCTTGTAACTTTTTCTGAAAAGAGTAGTCAGAAATAAATGCTGTCTTGCATGAGTTGAGCAAAAAGATTACAGCCAACAGAGTAATAGTTGTTTTCATACATCTGAGTTTAGAATAATTAAATGGTACTTCAATGTATCTCTTCTTTCCATAAAATGCGTTAAGTAAAAATTAATTAGGTTTTGTTTAACTGATTTTTTTTCAATGTCATGCAACTATTGCCTTGCACTTCAATCCTTTTAAATTCTGCACTTCTGCCTTTCCGCCCTTTCTAAATACCCCACATAGGTCCCACTAAAAAATATACGACACAGGTAATAATTATAATTGATACCAGATTAAGCCAAAAACCGGATTTCACCATGTCCCGGATACTCAAATAACCAGATCCGAATGCAATGGCATTTGGTGGAGTTCCCGCAGGCATCATAAATCCACATGATGCAGCTAGCGTTGCAGCCACCATCAACAAATAGGGATGAACTCCTGTCGATACAGCAATGGGTGCTAGCACCGGCAGTATCATCATGACTGTTGCAAGGTTAGACGTAAACTCGGTCAGAAAATTAACAAGGGCTACTAAAATCAATATGGTGAGAAATACACCCATCCCCGCCAGGCCTGTCAGATTCTGCCCGATCCATTGGGCAAGTCCACTTATATCAAACGCTTCTGCGAGCGCAAGTCCCCCACCGAATAACAGAATAATTCCCCATGGAAGTTTGGACGCATCTTCCCAATTCAATAATCGCTTCTTATCCTTTAAGCCTGATGGCAACATGAATAAAATGATCCCACCTGTCATGGCAATAATGGTATCATCAATGCCGGGTATTATTTTTTGAAGTATGAAAGAACGGATGACCCATCCAATTGCTACTGCAAGAAATACTACGGCCACCATTTTTTCAGATGACGACATCCTGCCTGCATGCGATAGAAGCTGATTCATTTCTTTCTCTCCGCCTGACAGCCTTGTATTACCTAATGGAAATCCGACGCGTGTCAAATACCACCAGCTAATGAACAGAAGCAGGATTGTAATCGGAAAACCAACGCTAAACCATTGTAGAAAAGTTATCTCATCATGGTACATATCCCTTACAACTCCTGCAAATACAAGATTAGGAGGAGTACCTATAATCGTTCCGAGACCACCGATAGATGCAGCATACGCAATGGCGAGCATTAATGCTTTTTTGAAATGATCCTGTTTATCTCCACTCTCGTCTGAGGTGACCTTTATAATCGCAAGACCAATCGGCAACATCATGATCGCTGTAGCCGTATTAGAAATCCACATAGAAATAAATGCTGTGGAAATCATAAATCCCAGGATGATCATATTAAGTCGTGTCCCCATGCTTCTGATAATACTCAGTGCAATACGTTTGTGAAGTCCCGTTTTCTCGATGGCAATGGCAATCAGAAATCCACCGATGTATAAAAAAACAATCGGATCACCATAAGCTGTGGTGGAAGCACCAATTGGAAGTATACCCAAAAGAGGAAATAATACGATAGGTAAAAGAGATGTGACCGGAAGCGGAATCGCTTCTGAAATCCACCAGATCGCAATCCATGAGGTCACTGCAACTACAGCAATGGCTTCAGCAGGCATACCCTCGGGATGTACAAAAAGGTATATACTAAAGAAACACAATGGTCCTGCCCAAAAACCTATGTTTTTAGCGGAATCTGTGATTGCAGACAGTATGGCAATCTGCAGGCTTATTACTCGTTTCATTATCTTGGCTAAGCTACTACAGTCATTGAATTGAGGGGTAATAGGTAAGAATATCATCTCCCCTCAATTCACTAGAGAAACTGACTGTTGATTTCTTTTGTTATCCTTTAGAATATTGACCTATGGAAAAGAAAATGCTGGTGTACACGACATTACTTGCGGGCTTTTTGAGCCTCGTTATCTTTAGTTCCTTTAATGCAGAAGACACTTCAGATACAAGCAATCCAACCATTGACTCCAGTGGAGTAAGTCAGTATGTTACAGGTTTCGACCTTACCAAACCATTTGATTTCGCCGGAGAAGAAATGCCAACAGAATACTTTGATCCTGTGGAGCGACTGGACCGTGAACTTTCCGTCAACGTCTACATGCACGCGACGACATTGCTTCACATTAAAACAGCAAATCGTTATTTCCCCATTATCGAACCTATCCTTAAAGAATATGGCATTCCTGATGACTTCAAATATCTCTGCGTTGCTGAAAGCAGTCTGCGTATGGCAACGTCATCAGCAGGTGCGAAAGGCTTATGGCAATTTGTGGATTACACGGGCAAAGCATATGGTCTCGAAATTACCGGTGAAGTAGATGAACGATATCACGTTGAGAAATCAACTGTGGCAGCTTGCAAATTTCTACTGTATCTGAAAAAACGTTTTGGATCATGGACCATGGCTTCCGCAGCCTACAATATGGGAGAGACTGCTCTTGCTAAAAAAATCGGTGAGCAGAAGAGCAATGATTATTATGATCTCCATCTCAATGATGAAACCACCAGATATATATTTCGGATCCTGGCAATTAAAGAGATCATGAAACACCCTGAACCGTATGGATTTCGCATCGAGGAAGAACAATTGTATGAGCCCCATGATTATAGCGTGGTGACCATCAGTCAGCCAATTGTGAGTTTGGGTGATTTCGCCCAGCAACATGGAACGAGTTACCGGATGCTTAAAGTTTTTAACCCATGGCTTATTGGAACATCATTGAAAAATGCAGGAGGTAAAACTTACGAGATCAGAATTCCTAAGAAAGGTTGAAAAGGTGAATGGGTGAAGAGGGATATCCTTTTCAAACTGTTGTTAATCTTTTTATTTAGAATGGCACGCTATGTAAATGGTGCCAGCAATTCAGGAAAAGCAGCTGAAGCTGCACCAATAATTCCAGCATCATTATAGGCCGAAGCACTCACCACTGTAGTACGCAACCGGCTGAAATGATGTGCGTATTCATCGAAGCGAAAACTCACTCCCCCACCCAGTACAATCAGACGGGGAGAAAAAAGTAAGATCACATATTTCAGGAATTCAGCTAGTTCAACAGCCCAATCATCATAACTCAGATTACGATCCTTTCTTGCTCTATTGCTTACCCAGTCTTCTGCAATTCCGCCCTTAAATTTCAGATGTCCAAATTCAGTATTAGGTATCAGAATACCATCGTGAAAAAGTGCAGAACCAATACCTGTCCCGAGCGTAAGAAGAATGACAGTTCCTCTTACATGGTTGATACGACCAAACATGCGTTCAGCAAGGCCAGCCGCATCTGCATCATTTATGACATAGTATTTATGGCCGGTATAGGAATGAAGTAATTCTTCGACATTGGTACCAATCCAGCCTTTATCAATATTGGATGCGGTAACTGCGACGCCTTCCAGAATGATCGCAGGAAAACCACAACCAATTTTTTCTCCTTTCCAGTCAAGGTCATGAAGCATATCCCGTATAGATTTCGCAACTGCTTCGGGTGTAGAAGGTTGAGGTGTATCAATCTTGATCCGGTCTCCAATCAAAAGCCCTCGTTCAAGATCTATTAGACCGGCCTTGATACCAGATCCACCTATGTCAATTCCAAGAGCGGGTGGTTTCAATGGATCAGCGAATAACTTTTATAGACATTTTGACATCTTGTTTCGGTCTGTCTCTTCCATCTTTCTGCACTTTCGCAATGGCATCGATAACCTCAAGTCCTTTTATGACACGTCCGAAAACAGTATAATCTCTATCCAGCATCGGAGTACCACCTAGTTCATAATATTCTTCGCGTTGCTTTTCAGTATATGTAAAACCTTTACGTTTTTCCATTCCATCGAGCGTACTTTTTTCTACAGGTCCTCCATGGACAATGTAAAACTGTGATCCTGAAGATTTCTTTTCCGGATTGACACCATCACCGGTTCTCGCTGCGGCTATCGCTCCTTTGACATGCATCAATGTATCGACAAACTCGGCAGGCACCTGGTGACCCGGACCTCCGGATCCTAACGGAACTCCCGCAGCAGCTCCTTTGGAAGTAGGGTCTCCGCCCTGAATCATAAAGCCATCAATGACCCTGTGAAACAAAAGTTCATTATAAAAACCTTCCTCAGCAAGCTTTGTAAAATTATCTCTGTGTTTGGGTGTAGCATCAAAAAGTTCAGCCACCATCACACCATATTCCGTAGTGATCTCGATAAGGCATTTCGGTGGAGCATCAACAGTAAGTGGTTTGGTCATCGTATTTATTTTATTTGCTTTTTTAGCGGTTAGACTTACAACATACTTTCCAGAGGTTGCATATTGATGTTGTGCAGACGAATCCATTGATGTAGTACCATCTCCGAAATCCCAGAGATATGAATCGGCACCGGTGGATTGGTTGGCGAATTTAATTGTGGCAGGTGCTTCAGCATGTTCTGCACTCATAGAAAATCTTGCAACAGGTTTCATGCACGCGGCAAGTAAAAACATTGCACTACATAATATTGAAAAGACACAGGTACGATTCATCATTAAATCATTTTTATTTTCATTTTGACATCCTTAAGCGGACGGTCATTTGGATCCTTTTCCATTTTCATTATTTTCTGTACTACCTCCATTCCCGATAATACTTCACCAAAAACGGTGTATTCCATATCCAGTGACGGAAATCCGCCTTTCTCTTTGTAGATCTTGCGCTGCTCCGGATTATACTTTATCCGCTTACGCTGTTCATAAGAATTGAGTTCATTATCATCCTGAAGTGCTCCATAAACAATAAAGAACTGGCTTCCCGAAGAACGTTTGGCATCATTCGGTGTCCTTGCAGCCGAAAGCGTACCATGAAGGTGGGGCGCACCTATCTCGGCATCGATTTCATAGTTTGGACCACCCATTCCAAGCCGGTTACCTGCCGGGGCATTTTTTGAATCCGGATCTCCCCCTTGGATCATAAAGTCGTCAATTACCCTGTGAAACAGGAGATCATCGTAATACCCTTCAGAGGCCAGCTTGATAAAATTGTCCCGATGCTTGGGAGTACTGTCATACAGGAGAATCGTAATCTCTCCATACTCAGTGGTAATGAGCGCTTTATGTTCCTTTTTCTGGCACGAAAAAAGGCCAGTGACCATTAGTAAAAGGGCAAGCAATCCGCCCACGAAGAATAACTTTTGGTTGTTCATATATTTTCCTGATTGGACAGCAAAGGTGCAAAATACTCGATGACTTTTTGACGTAGCATTATTTCCTGGGCACCAACTCCTTTGACATCGACAGGTATCAGTGTCTTCCAGTGTGGCCATCCATCGGCATCCATTCCTTCAAATTCATAGTATCCTTCTCCTTCCAGCAAGTGACAAATAGCAATATGCATAAGGTCCTGCTTCTCCTCTTTCGTAAACTTATCCTGCTTTCTGCCCAATTCCTGTATACCTATCAGATATAGCACCGCATTGAGATCAGGAAGCTCATTTCTCCCAAACCTGTCCTTGAGCCAGTGGCGCACCCGCATCCATTCAAAGTCCATCTCCCAGTTCTCCATGCCCCAAAGATAATCGTTGATCGAATTACCCTGAAAATATGAACCTCCGATATTGAATATCTATTTTAACGAGCGATATTTCCATAGCTGATAATTACCATCAAACACACATCAGAAGTGCTTCAGCCTAGTCGCGAACCTGATGTCATGAAATTACTTTTAGAAGGAAAACTAATAAAGAGATATCATAGAATTCTTATTCGGTAGTTTCATCAAATCATATCTCTAGACTGTTTGTAAAACTCAACGCAAACTCGCACACCGAAGCGATCGAACGTGTCCGAGAACTTATGAAGAGTGCGTAGGTGGAAGTTTAAGACTTCTTCTACGTCTATTATATTTTCGGATGAGCCAAATCAGTACTATCAGAACCAACCAAAAAGGCCATAATCCGATAACGACTAATGCGAACTCCACAAACCCAAACCAACCTGCAGAAAGTGAATCTTTGAGACGTTCGAAAAAATTTATTCTTCGGTCTGGTCTGTATACAAAATCTTTTTCTTGTGTCAGTGTCAGGTTAAGCGTGCTGAGCGCTATCTGGCTACGCAAATATTTAAGTCTCCCTTCTGCGCTTTCAATTTCTTCTTCAAGTACGCGGATTTGCTCCCGTACTTTAAGAATGTCTTCCACAGATTTCGCGCTTTTAAGCAGTTGCCGGTATTGCTCCAGGTAAGCTCTTTTATTTGTAAGTCTGGTCTCCAGATCAATAAATTCTTCAGTAACATCTGTTGCATTGATGGACTTAAATGTAACAAGCCCATCTAGCGTTTCAAGATCTGCTACGAGTGCATCCAGCTTATCTGCGGGCACCCTGATCTGGATATGATAACTGGAATTATAATCTGTATTGTCGTATTGTTCATTACCGGTGTAGGCATTATGCTTTGCCAGAATCGCATCGAGACTAGCTTTTGTCTTCAATGCATCATCGACCTTTATCGTCATATTCCCATTCCGTATGATCTTCTGATCGACAATTTCTACTGCACCAGTTTTGCCTCCTTCGTAGGATTGGCTTTCTTCCATATCCATCGCAGGTGCCATTTCCCTGGAGTCTATCATAGCGCCTTGATCTTTATCCGATGAACCTGTCTGGCAGGCAATCATCAGAAGCATAAATACGAGGGAAAGCAGTAGGGATTTCATAAGTGTTTGTTTATCGTTTGAAAAGTTAGTGCAATTATGTTGGTTATCATGTTGTTACTCTTAAAGATGGAGGTGCATCTGATATTTCATATTTTTACACTCTTAAATAAATTAACAAACGGATGAAATTTGGTGTCGTTGTATTCCCGGGTTCAAATTGTGATGATGATATGATGCATATCCTTGGGACCGTAATGGGTGCCGAGGTTGAAAAGCTTTGGCATAAAGACACATCCATTGAGGGCTTTACTTCTGAAGATTGTCTGGTACTTCCAGGGGGGTTTTCCTATGGTGACTACCTCAGGGCCGGCGCTATTGCCCGTTACTCCCCTATTATGCCATCCATTATCTCATTTGCCAATCTTGGAGGAAAAGTGTGGGGTATTTGCAATGGTTTTCAGATTTTATGTGAAGCCGGCTTATTACCCGGAGCACTTGTCCGCAATCAGCACCAAAAGTTTATTTCGAAAAATATTCATCTGCGGGTTGAGTCCACTGATTCCATGATTACGCATCAGGCAACGAAAGGCCAGGTGTTGAAGATGCCTATTGCACATGCTGAAGGACGTTATATTCCCGGTCCAGAAGGCTTAGAAGATTTAAAATCCAATGATCAGATTCTATTTAGGTATTGTACCTGGGACGGCCAATTATTCAGTGATAATGGGTCAACCGATGACATTGCAGGAATTTGCAATAAGCAACGTAATGTATTCGGCATGATGCCTCATCCTGAAAGGGCATCCGAGTCTGTTTTGGGAAATACGGATGGAATCATCCTCTTTAAATCCCTTTTTTCTGAAGTATCCAGCCTTTCAGAGATCTAAAGAATTTATTTAATAAGTTATACCCTATTGGTTATCAATTTTTTAAATAGTCGTTAAGGTTCTATTAAAGCCACTTCGATTCAGGTCTTGTAACCTATTTTTGTTCTGAAGTAAATTCAATTCGATGCGTCCTCTTATTACTTTCCTTAGTTTATTCATCTCATTTGCAGTTGTTGGTCAGATCTATAATCCGGTGAAATGGACAATAGAACTCAAACCCGAATCAGGTGGAGAATACACACTGCTTGCTAAAGCTGCTATTCAGGATGGCTGGTGGGTATACTCGCAGTACCTCGGTGGAGAGGATGGACCTATCCCTACTTCTATCAATTATGATGAGGGACCACACTATAAGCTTGTTGGGAAAAACAAAGAATCTGACAATGCTAAAAAAGGATTTGACAAATTCTTTGAGATGGACGTCACCAAGTTCACAAAATATTACACGATTGAGCAACGCATAAAAGTTACGGATCCTACAAAACCCATTAAAGGTTACCTCAGTTTCATGACCTGCAATGATGAAAGATGTTTACCTCCAACGGATGTTGAATTTGAATTAATGGCGACCGGTTCTTCAGGGGATGCGGAGAAAAAAAAACCTGAGGCAAATACAGCTCAAACTTCAACTTCAAAGTCCACTCCTGCTGAAACCCTAGCGGCTGCAGAAAAAAAAAAGTTAGCAGGAGAAACGGCTAAGGAAAAAACCGGCTCGTCTTCCATTGGTATTATATCCGATACTTCGAAACTTCCTGTAAGCAACGGAATTTTAAAGCCAGTCAAATGGACGTTCCGTTCTGAGAAAAAGTCTGACGGATTATATGAGATAATCGCCGAAGCAAAGATTGAAGATGGATGGCACATTTATGCGTCAGGTGATGCATTAGATGAAGGACCTGTTCCTACGACATTGCTACTTGATGATAATGCAGGCTACAAGGCTGAAGGCTTAGTCAAAGAATACAGTTCCGGAAGACAAGAAGGGTTTGACAAGTTTTTTGATTTGAATGTTACCAAATTCAAACATGATGCTCGGCTTTCACAAATGGTCCAAACATCATCCCCATCACTTGTTTCGGGAACCTTAGAATTCATGGCATGTGATGAAACGAAATGTCTCACTCCTGAACTCATTGAATACAAAATAGATCTGGCCAGCGGCAATGAATATGTTGACAACACGCTGGTACGTCCAAGTGTAGATGAGCAGGGTGTCATCGACCAGACGATTCCGATTATTCAGTCTACGTATGAAAGCCCATTGAGTAACTGTGGCGAAGCGCAGGAAAAAAAATCGAATCTATTGTGGATGTTTATTTTTGGATTTGGTGGTGGGCTGCTTGCATTATTAACGCCATGCGTTTTTCCCATGATCCCTCTTACCGTAAGTTTTTTCACAAAGGATACGAAGCGCAAGGGATGGCAAAACGGATTGTGGTATGGGGCTTCTATTATCCTGATCTATGTAGCGTTAGGTATTTTAATCACACTCATTTTTGGAGCTACTGCACTAAATGATCTCTCTACCAATGCTGTCGCAAACACATTATTCTTTATCATTTTCGTGATTTTTGCATTTTCCTTTTTTGGGTTTTATGAGATTACCCTTCCGAGCAGCTGGAGTAATAAAAGTGATGCTATGGCAGATAAAGGAGGCTTACTGGGTATCTTTTTTATGGCTGCTACACTTGCTATAGTTTCCTTTTCATGTACGGGGCCATTGATTGGATCTGCACTTGTTGAAGCCTCCTCAGAAGGCACATTAGGTCCGGCAATTGTCATGGGGGGCTTTTCCCTTGCACTAGCGATTCCATTCGGTCTCTTTGCTATTTTCCCTTCCTGGCTCAATTCACTTCCTAAATCAGGGGGTTGGATGAATAGCGTAAAAGTGATGCTTGGATTTCTTGAACTTGCATTAGCTTTTAAATTTCTATCGGTTGCTGACATGGCCTCGCATTGGGGAATTCTTCGTTATGAATTATTCATGAGCATTTGGGTAATTATTGCAATTGCCATGGCGATTTATATGTTTGGTTTTATTAGATTTCCACATGATAGTCGTCGAAAAAAAGTATCCCCTGTTAATTCATTGGTTGGAATCTTTTTTTTAGCGCTTGGACTATACCTGGCTACAGGATTTTTCAGGAGTGAAAAAACAGGAACCTATAATGCACTTAGCATCATGAGTGGGCTAGCACCCCCTGCTCACTATAACTTTTTTGTGGATGTCAAAGACCTTGATGCAAGTTTAAAATCACAATACACTTCGCTTACCAAATGTGCTAACAATTTTGATTGCTTCCATGATTATTATGAGGGCATAGCTTATGCCAAACAACAGAATAAACCAATCCTGCTTGATTTCACAGGATATGGTTGTGTGAACTGTCGTAAGACTGAAGAGCACATCTGGATTAAGGAAGAAGTGCGGCGCAAGATTAGTGAAGATTTTGTATTGGTATCACTGTACGTTGATGACAAAGCACCACTCGATGTAAGTATTTATTCGGCAGTTCAAAACAAAAAGATCAGAAGCGTGGGTGGAGTCTGGGGTGATTTTCAGATTGCCAATTTCAAGCAAAACTCTCAACCTCTCTATGTGCTCATGACACCTGATCAACAAGTTTTAACAGCACCTCGCGGGTATGATCCGGATGCAGAGGCGTATGATCAATTTCTGGAGTGTGGGTTGAATGCGTTTAAAGAACTAAATGCGCCTGTACTTGGCAGTGCACAATAATTTTTGTTTTGTTGTTCGGCTTATTAATTATTCTGAATTCAACTAAATCATACCTCATCAGAATTTCACAAAAAATGCGGCAATTGCGAGTAAAAAGATTAGATAAAGTAGCAATGAAATTCCTCCGAAGACAGTACCTAAAATAGCCATGGTTTTGTTTTCATCTCTCCTGATGCCAATTATTCCAAGCACAAGTCCCGCGATGGTAAGGCCGAATCCAAATATATTTCCATACGGAATGACCAGGACAAGTAAACCGATGATAGAAAATATGAGGGATAATCTGCCTGTCTTGTTTGC
>JAYUXX010000023.1:0-13551 GCA_043752765.1 Saprospiraceae bacterium
CAGGGAGGAAGTATACTTCAAGAATTCGAGCTCGATGCTGATCAGTATGATGAAAACAGGCACTTCTTCTTATCGCATTTTAATCGGAATGCATTTGAACCGGCACTGAAAAACCTGCCTCAGATCAGCAGCCTATTCCACATCACACGTTTAGAAGTTTGGGTTACCAATGATCGAAATCAAACAACGGATGTTCGGGACATCGTCGCCTTGGCGGACTTAGGTGAATCAAGATTTATAGCAAATGATAATCCCGATATGTGGAGAACTCCGGATACTGCACGTCTGAAGGATATTTGTATGACCGATGTCCTGCCCGATAATAATTCCAACCTGATCCTTCGCGAACTTCGCAAGAATGAAGACATCAGAGACATAAATAATGCGGTGAAAGCCCTGCAGGCACCACCTTTTGAATTCAATTCACCCAGAGATTTTGAGAAAGTACAGGCCAGAAAATTAAATTCATCTGAATACCGATATCATCCTGAACTGGGTTTTATCTCGCTTAATCTTAGAGTTGATCAGGATGAAGTTGTGGGTGTTGCATATGAATACACATACAATGGTCAGGTTTTCCAAGTGGGTGAGCTTTCTCAGAATGTAGAAAACATAGACACAACAGGTGACCAGAAAGTACTTTTTGTCAAATTATTAAAAGGTACAAACCAGCGTGTGGATATTCCTCTTTGGGATCTGATGATGAAAAATATTTATCGTATCGGAGGTGGAGATTTGAATGCAGAGGAATTTGAACTGGATATCTTTTATGACAATGCTCCGGGATTTTTCAGATTTCTTCCGGATGAAGCCAATCTTCGGAATGTGCCTCTTTTGAATATTTTCAATCTTGATCAACTGAACGTAACCGGCGATCCGCAACCTGATGGACGGTTTGACTTTATCAGCGGCCTCACGATAAATCCATCTCTTGGAACAGTGATGTTTCCGGTATTGGAACCATTTGGAAATACACTAAGGATGGCCATTGATTCGGTGGGGGGTAATCTAAAATTTGTTTACGACCAATTATATGATAGTACAATTGTAAAAGCCAGAGAGTTTCCTGAACTCAATCGTTTTACACTGAAAGGAAAAGCGAAGACAAGCACATCATCTGATATTTCGCTTGGTGCATTTAATATTCCACCAGGATCTGTACGCGTGACAGCGGGTGGACAGGTGCTAAAGGAAAATGAAGATTATACAATTGATTATAATATCGGTCGTATAAAAATCCTTAATCAGGCATTCCTTCAGCCGGGTACTCCGATCAATGTTTCTTTCGAAGACAATGCTCTTTTTAGCTTTAATAAAAAGACCATGCTTGGTCTGCGCGCGGATTATGAATTAAATAAGAATGTGAGTTTTGGAGCTACTTACATGCATTTGTTTGAAAGGCCCTACACGCAAAAAGTCAACATAGGTGATGACCCGATCAATAACCGGATCTATGGCCTTGATTTCAATTTTAGTAATGAGTCTCCATGGCTAACAAAGCTTGTAGATAAAATTCCACTAATCAATACAACGGCTCCTTCAAATATTACTTTCGAAGCTGAAGTTGCTGCTTTAAAACCAAGCCATTCAAAAGCTATTGATAAAAGTCGTGGCGATGATGAAGGTGTTGTATATCTGGATGATTTTGAAGGGACAACAAGTAGTTTTGATTTGCGCACACCCACAACCGCTTGGGTCCTCGCATCGACTCCTCAGAATGCACTGATAGATGGTGCTCCGGTATTCACGGAATCGGCTTTAATTAATGATCTGAATTATGGTGTGAATCGTGCCCATCTGAACTGGTACCGGATCGATCAAGGTGTCCGAAACAGCAGTCCGGGTGCTAATGAAAATCCATACACACGCGCTGTCAATCAACAGGAGATATTTCGAAATCGAACTCCACGATTTGGATTAAATGATTTTAGAACATTTGATCTTACTTACATACCTGATGAGCGTGGTCCATACAATTTTGATCCACCGATGGGAACACCATACAGTCTTGGTATTGACGTCAATTGTAAACTGAGAGGTCCTGAAACGCGATGGGGTGGTATCATGCGAAGTCTCAACCAGGTTAATTTTGAACAAGCGAATATAGAAGCACTTGAATTCTGGCTCATGGATCCATTTCTGTTGGATACAATGGGTTCAGAAGGAAAGATTGTTCTTCAACTTGGAAATATTTCAGAAGACATTTTGCGTGACAGTCGAAAGTTCTTTGAACACGGCCTTCCGCTCTCTACCAATGAAGCACCTACCGATATTACTGAATGGGGCCGCATTCCTCGTATCCCTGCTACAGTAAATGCATTTTCAAATGAGCCTGGAGCAAGAGAAATCCAAGATGTTGGTTTAGATGGATTAAAAGATAGCACTGAAAGAGTATTCTTTCAAGACTATTTGCAATTGCTTCAAAGTGCCGGAACTATGTCTGACTGTTTAGCTAAAGCAAACGCAGATCCGAGTAATGATAATTTTGAATATTTCCTTGACGAAGATGTTTATCCTTCAGGCACAAATCTTTTCGACCGTTACAAACAATTTAATGGACCTGAAGGAAACTCTCCACCTGCTGGAGCAGGTTCAACAAGGGTAAACGCATCAACAAATATCCCCGATTCTGAGGACATCAATAATGATAATAGTTTAAGTGAAAACGAATCGTACTACGAGTACGTCATCAACATTCAGCGAGAGAATCCAACAGGCCCGGGATTAAATCCAAACAATCCACAAATAACAGATATTGTAACAACGCCTAACGGAACTTGGTATCGATTTAAAATTCCGTTGGATGATCACACAAGGGCGGTGAATGGAATTCAGGATTTCAGGTCAATTCGTTTTATGCGTATGTACCTGACCGGATTCGATCAGCGTACTACACTTCGTTTTGCAACACTAGACCTGGTCAGAAATCAATGGAGGACATTGTCCAGAAATACAACCTGCAATACAGATGGCATCGGTGATCTTATCGTAGATGCTGTGAATATAGAAGAGCATACAGATCGTCGACCTTTCCGATATGAGATACCACTTGGTATCCAACGTGAGCGGATCACAAGCAGTACATTCCAGGATGTATTTCAGAATGAGCAATCCTTGTCCTTGAAATACGAATTCCTTGAAGATGGATGTGAACGTAAAGTGTACAAAAGTCTAGATCTGGATCTCCGCGTATTCAAACGTGTTCAAATGTTTGTTCATGCTGAAGAAGAAGATGTAAGTACATTTCCAGGTCAGGTGCCGGATGGCGCTGTAAAATTATTCGTGCGCTTCGGATCAGATTTTGACAATAACTATTACGAGTATGAAGTGCCGCTCGTTCAGTCAAAAGACACAACGCTTAAAGGCGATGATTACAAAAAGGAATTGTGGCGTGATGAAAATGAAGTTGAGTTTGCACTAGAAGATTTCACAAATCTTAAGATTGAAAGGAATGAGTCAGGAGCTGCACAAACTGTACCCTACAGCAAAACAGTTATGGTCGAAATCAATGGGATACTTGTAGAACGTACGTTCCGCATCGTAGGTAACCCCACCCTAGGTTATGTCCGTAATATTTTGATTGGTGTTCGAAATGAGGCAGGTGATGAATTTTCAAATCCATATAATGGTGAAGTATGGGTCAACGAACTTCGTCTTGTAGGTCTTGAAGAAAAAGGTGGAGTAGCAGGTCTTGCCCGGCTGGATGCCGATCTTGCAGACTTGGGAAGCATCGGTATGGCAGGTACATATTCAAGTATTGGATGGGGTGCCATCGATCAAAAACTTGACGATCGTTCGAGAGAGAGTATCACGCAAATGGATTTCTCGACAAATCTTCAACTCGGAAAATTCTTTGGACCGGAATCTAAAATTCAGATCCCATTCTATTATCAATACAGTGAAACTTCCCGAAAGCCCAAATATGATGCATTGGATCTTGATCTCTTGCTTAAGGAAAAAATCAGAAGTATAAGTGACGCTTCCATCAAGGATAGTATTCGCGAGCAATCTCAGGACTTCAGTTCACTGAGCCAGATAAGTTTTACAAACGTTCGGAAGGAGCGCAATAGTAGAACGAAACCAATGCCATGGGATATATCAAATTTTACAACCAGTTATTCCTATTCGAAATCCAATATTCACAATGAAGTTGTAGAGAAGGATGAACTTGACCAGCATAGAGTATCTCTTGATTATACATATGGTCTTTCTGTAAAACCTATTCAGCCACTTAAGAATCTGTCAAAAAGTAAATGGCTTCAATGGCTTACTGAACTCAATTTTAATCCACTACCAAACAGTTTCACTTTCGGTACAGTTCTCGATCGCAAATTTGGGGAAAGATCTTACCGGTTTTCAGATCCGATTTATAAGACCTGGTTTGACAAACGTTTCACATGGGAAAGAACCTATAGCCTTCGTTGGGATCTGACCAAGGCTATCAAGATCAATTTCAATGCGGTAAATGATGCCGTCATTGATGAGCCGGATGAGTATGTAAGCAGGATTCCATTAGTTCCGATCGATCGAAGAGTGAGAAATGACAGTATCTGGGAGAACATTAAAAAATTCGGACGTACTAAGGATTATGCTCACCAGTTGAGAGCAACTTATTTACTTCCGTTCAAAAACTTTCCATTCCTTGACTGGATCCGGACAGACGTCAGTTATGATGCAACGTATGCATGGAGAGCGGCGTCAATCAATACCGACTCATTAGGAAATATAATCCAGAATGGTCAAAATCGCCAGATATCCGCAGACCTTGATTTTATAAAGCTTTATAATAAAATTCCACTTCTTCAAAAGATAAATAAACCTGGAGGAACAACTTCTTCTTCATCTTCTAATAATCGTGGTGGAAGAACGCCAGTGAAACCAGCAGAAGATCAGGCAGGCACAGATAAATCAAAAGACGATAAGAAGAAACCTACCGAAGTAAATCCTGTATTGAAGGCAATCCTCAGACCAATCATGTCTATCCGCAAACTCAAAGTGAACTACGGAGAAAATATGGCTACCACGATTCCGGGATTTACGCCAAAGTCAAGACTACTCGGAATGAGTAGTGGATTTGGAGCACCAGGGTGGAAATTTATTGGAGGATTTCAACCGGATATTCATCGAAGGGCGGAACAAAAGGATGGGGATTTCCTGGCGAGTGCGCGTGACAATGGATGGATTACTACCAATCCATTTCAAAATGCACCTGTGCTTCAATCCAAGACCCAAACACTGGACGGACGATTGACTCTTGAGCCATTTGCAGATTTCAAAATTGATATTGATGCAAGTCGAAACGTAGGGAATAACTTTTCGATCTTCTTTAAGACGTATAATAAACTTGATACATCACCAGACAGTATAGGAAGAAAATCACCTCGGGAGATTGGGACCTTTAATATGTCCTATCTCTCCATTCCCACTTTATTTATGGACGATGAAAAGCAGTTGAATCAACTCTTTGATAAATTCGAAACGAACCGTGCAATTATTTCAAAGATCAGAGGCGTAGGTACCCATGCTGAGGATGGACCTGAATATGCTCAGGGCTTTGGAAGAAAGCAACAGGATGTTCTTGTCCCTGCATTTCTATCTGCATATACCGGAAAGAATCCCGAGAATTTTGAATTCACTGATATGTTCACCTGGCTTCCAAAACCAAATTGGACGGTGAGTTACAATGGTCTGGGCAAAATTCCTTTCTTCAAAAACATTTTTAGTAATGTGAGAATTTCGCATGGCTACAAATCATCGCTTTCTATCAATTCATTTGAATCGGATCTGAGTTACGATGATTATGATGAAAATAACAATCAGATTATCGGTCAGCGAAATCCTGCCAATCTGGATTCCATTAGCAACAATTATTACTCGCGTTTCCTTGTTCCTTCTGTGGTTATTGATGAGCAATTCGCTCCCCTTATCGGAATCGACATCAAGACGAAGAATGATATGAATATCAGTTTTAGTTACAACAAGCGAAGGAACCTTTCGATGGGTTTTATCTCATATGAACTTGCTGAAACAAGAGCGACAACACTTGATTTTGGATTTGACTGGAAAGTGAAAAACATTAGGCTCGGATTTCTTCCTGGTTTCAATGCAGGTGCTAAGAAGAAAAAAGCAAGTAACAAGAAAGCTGAGAATGATACGAACGCTAAGCAGGGAAATGATCTGGACATTCTTTTTGACCTTTCATTTGCAGACAATCTTACTTTAAATCATTTACTGGATCAGGAAGCAGATGCACGTCCTACTAGAGGATCAAAAGACATTACGATCTCACCGGCCATCAGGTATGACATCAATAAAAATATTAACCTTAGGTTTTTTGTTGATTTCAGAAAGCAGGCACCTTATGTAAGTAATCAATACGATGTCATTACAACGGAGGGAGGTGTTACAGTAAGAATTTCCCTGGAATAAATTTATACAAGCGGTAAAAAGATCCGTCTGATTTGATCAGTTTCGATTAGAAATCCATCGTGACCGTATACGGAATCTACCGCAAAGAACTTAGCACGTGGCATATATCTGACCAGGATTTCCTGTTGCGAAACAGGGATTAAGTGATCAGAATATATTCCGATCACAGTGGATGGTATCCTGATTGAATGAAGCACATCATAGATATGCCCTCTGCCACGACCTAAGTTATGTGTATCCAATGTTTTGATCAGGTGATAATAAGAGTGCGCATAAAAACGGTTTACCAGCTTATTGCCTTGGTGACGGATATATGATGATGACCTGAAATGGTCCACAGCATAATCCTCATCAGTTTGTGATTCGATATAAGCTTCTATGGTTCTGTATCCTAATAATGCGATTCCCCGCGCTGCACGCAAGCCTGCTCTTCCGGAATGGTCGTCATTCTCTACCAATGTATAATCTGCCTGCATGGCAAGTCGTTGGGCTTCATGACCTGCAATCGCCCAGGCTGTCTCGCGCGCACTTGTAACTAAAAGACCAAGATGTCTTATTCGGTCAGGAATTAAATAAGCCAGTTCTAACACTTGATGACCTCCGCATGATCCACCGATACAAAGATGAATGTGTTCGATTCCCAAATGTCTTCGCAAGCGATCATGTGCATGTACCCAATCACGCACACTTACAAGAGGCCAGTGCATACCGTACGGCTCGTGAGTATTTGGATTTATGCTGCGCGGTCCTGTTGTACCATAACAAGATCCTAGGATGTTAGCACAAACAATAAAATATTTTGAAGGATCGAACACATTACCTTCTCCGAATAGTCCCTTCCACCAATCTGCTACATTACTATTTGCAGTCAGGGCATGACAAACCCAGATCACATTGTTTCGTTCCGCATTCAAATTGCCATAAGTGTGATAGGCAATACAAATTCCATTTTCAAATTGACCACCTAATTCCAGATTAAAAGGAGCAGGGTCATTGTAAAAAGACAATCCCGGTATCTCAATTGGAATATTGTAATCAGGACCAATCATGCCGGGTTACTTAATTGTAGTGCATGATCGATATCACGAATGATGTCATCGATATGTTCCAGACCGGCAGAGATCCGGATAAGACCATTTGTAATTCCGGATTCAGTTCTTGCCTGTTCTGTAAGTTTTGCATGTGTGGTGGAAGCAGGATGTGTTGCGATACTTCGTGTGTCACCCAGATTAGCAGTTAACGAAAGCATTTGCAGACCATCGAGAAATTGTTTGCCTGCTGCAAGTCCGCCTTTAATTTCAAAGGTTACAATTCCTCCGCCTCTTTTCATTTGCCTTTTGGCTACATCAACAGCAGGGTGATCATCGAGAAAGGGATATTTCACATTTGAGACTCCGCTATGCTGTAACAAAAAATCAGCTAATTGTTCAGCATTGTCACAATGGCGATCCATTCTGACAGCCAATGTTTCAAGGCTTTTCGATAAGAGCCAAGCATTAAAAGGAGATAAAGCAGGCCCAGTACTTCTGCAAAACTTTTTTACTTCAGTGATAAGCGATTTTTTTCCTGCAACTATCCCACCAAGGACTCTTCCTTGTCCATCGATATATTTGGTGGCACTGTGTGTGATCAGATCAGCACCCCATGTAGCAGGTTGTTGTAGATAGGGTGTAGCAAAACAATTATCAACGTTCAATATCAGAGAGTGCTTTTCACAAAATGTTTTGGCCGCCTGCAGATCTATAATATCCAGGCCCGGGTTAGAAGGTGTCTCTATGAAAAACATCTTTGTAGTTGGCGTCAGTGCATTTTGCCATGACTGCTGATCTACCGGATCTACAAGTGTAACATTGATATTCCAATTGGGAAAGAACTGTGTAAAGATGGTATGCGTTGAACCAAAAACTGCACGCGAAGAAATAATATGATCACCGGCTTTTAAAAAAGTCATGAATGAGGCGAACACAGCAGACATACCCGATGCGGTTGCGAGTGCATCCTCTGTATTCTCAAGAGATGCCATCTTATGCTCAAGTTCTGTACAATTTGGATTTGTAAAACGGCTGTAAATGTTTCCATGCTGTTCGTCTGCAAACGTTGCACGCATTTGTTCTGCATCATCAAAAACAAAACTTGAAGTGGGATACATCGGTGTGCTGTGTTCCCGCTGATCCGTTTGTGATGTCTGTATCCGTATCGCGCGTGTCTCGAATTTCATAGAAAGCCTTCAAAAAATGATGCTCCAAGGTAATACCGATTTACGATTTAGGACATTGGATGGTAGCTCCTTAAGCTCACGAAATAGATCGCCGCTGCAAGTCAATGTTTCAAAGATCCCGCCATGATGTTCCGTCATGTTGCGGGAGAGTTTTCTCCTGCAGCCAACGGAATAGGTATTTGCCCGCTGCCTGGAGTTTTCTCCTGCAGCCAACGGAGTTCTTCCTGGTTGTTGGAGCAAACTCCGAACAACGGCAATTAATGAACAGGTAAAATCCAAAATACGTCTTGCGTTGATTGTTGGAGCAAACCATCTGCTGAAGGGAAAATAACCTTTTGCTCCATGCTCCATCCCTTCTGCCCTTCTGCCCTTCTGCCCTTCCGCCCTTCCGCCCTTCCGCCCTTCCGCCCTTCCGCCCTTCCGCCCTTCCGCCCTACATCGGAACTTTCGAAGATTGATACAGATAAGCCGTAACCACTTGTCCTACCGAACCTAACACACTCGGATCAATAATATTCATATTGTCATCGTGCGTATGCCAATGCGTACCAAATCCTTTTGCTGATTCAAGCGGCTTATGGATGATATCAATCATCGGTATTTCAGTCATAAGGTTCACATAATAATGGTCATCCGTAAACGGCCTTCCTTTTACATTCAAAAACAAATCTCCTTTTTTCATCCCATGTGCTAATGACCACACTTTATCGTAGAGGGCATGTACACTTTTTACTTTTTCAGGTTGATACACATTAGTAGCATCCTCTTTTTGAAAAACAGCACCTTTGGCTCCCACCATATCGAGAAGTATTCCATACTCAGCGCGATACCCAGTGACATGCGGATTTTTCGACCAGTATTGTGCGCCGAGGCACCATGTATCCTGGCTGCCTTCTGAAGTTCCCTGATCTTCTAAATCAAACAAGACAATGTCAACCCCAATCGAAATTGGATTTGCCTGTAGAAGACGTGCTATCTCTAAAAGAACACCAACACCGCTACCGCCATCATCTGCACCATCAAAAGGTTCTTTCGAACGTTCATCATCTTCATCAGCAGCATATCGGGTATCCCAATGCGCAGCCAATAAAACACGGCGCGCATATGTTGGATTAAAGGATGCAATGATATTCGTACCCCGTACCTCACCAATAGTAGCAGTTGGCGTTTTAAAGTTTTGTTCTGAAACAGAAGCACCAAAACTTTTTAATTTTTGGACCAACCATTGCCTTGTATTTTTATGCCCTTCGCTTCCCGGAACACGTGGTCCAAAAGAAACCTGTTTAGCTACATAAGCATATGCAGAATCTCTGATGAATAGAGGAACCTGCACAGGAGTGACATCTGGTTTGTTATTTGGATCATTCTCCCTATTGACCTGGTTCTCATTTTTACAAGCAACTATGGCCAATATCAGGCATGTTGCAAAGGAAGCCATCCTGAAAATCTTACGTGTATTCAATTTCTGTGTATGTATTTGGTTTTAAATAGTTGTTCTGGTCAATATCCTATTCTTCAATTTAATTTCCACGTGGTACCTTCCTTACCATCTTTCACTTCAATGGCAATTGCTGTCAATGTGTCTCTTATTTTATCAGAAGTAGTCCAATCTTTATTTTGTCTTGCTGCCTGACGCATGTCAATGACAAGCTTCATTAGACCATCAAGTTGAAGCATGTGATCACCAGAAATGGATGCCATTTCATCTGATAATCCATAGACATGGAATAACAAATCACTGAATCCTTTTTTTACAATGTCAAGACTGTATTGACCGGCATCATCCGGATTTAACTGACCGTCTGTCATTTTATTGATCATCGTACATAATTCAAACAAACGCGCCATCGACTTCGGAACGTTGAAATCATCATCCATCTCATCAAATGCAGCCTGTATTCCTTCTTCAAGTTCTTTGGCTAGAGGATGATCACTTTTCTCAACTTGAGATGTTAATTTGGAAATTGTTTGATACGCTTCTATAAGTCGTTTGTATCCCTTTTCTGCTGCCAGGAGTGACGCATCATTGAGATCGAGAGTACTTGAATAATGTGCCTGCAAAAAGAAAAAGCGCAAGGTCATCGCGGAATATCCTTTACTGATATGTTCACTATCTCCGGTAAACAATTGATCCGGTGTTATGTTGTTTCCCTCACTCTTTGACATCTTTCTACCATTCAACAATAGCATATTGGTGTGGATCCAATAGTTCGCCGGAGCGTAACCGCAGGCCCCATAACTTTGTGCCACTTCATTTTCATGATGAGGAAATTTCAAATCATTACCACCTCCATGAATGTCAAATGTTTCTCCCAGATATTTAGTACTCATCACCGAACATTCGAGATGCCAGCCCGGAAAGCCTTCTGACCAGGGAGCATTCCATTTTAATAAATGCCGTTCATCGGCTTTGATCCAGATAGCAAAATCTGAAGGATGTCTTTTTTTATCCTGATTTTTCAGATCACGTGTTTCAACAAATAGATCTTCAACCTTCCTTCCGGATAATTTTCCATACACATCTGTATTCTTCAGAAGCTTTGCTACATCGAAGTAAACACTACCTCCGACTTCATATGCATATCCCCTTTTTAAAATCGTCTCTACCATTTCGATCTGCTCCAGGATATGTCCCGTCGCCCTCGGTTCGATATTAGGTTCCAGCGTATTGAAACGTTGCATGATATGATGAAAGCCGTTAGTATATCGCTGTACAATTTCCATCGGCTCAATCTGCTCCAGCATGGCTTTCTTGCTGATCTTATCCTCAGCGTTGGAATCCTGATCACCTTCAAGGTGTCCCACGTCTGTAATATTCCGTATATATCTCACCTTATAGCCAAGGTGCATAAGATAACGATAGATGACATCGAAACTCACAAAGGTTCTGCAATTGCCTATATGCACATCACTATACACAGTTGGGCCACAGACATACATACCTACATTGCCTTCTGTAATCGGCGTAAAAATTTCCTTCTGACCACTATTGGTATTATAAATCTTCAAACTCATGGCGACAAAAATAAGCTATTGATATGATGGGATCAGGATCCGGTGACAGAAGGAAGACAAATACCCGTGCTGACAGGGTAATGATCACTATATTCAATATGATACGTGAAGTGATCTTTGAAAATAATATCATTGGTTCCCAACACATAATCGATTCTCAACATAGGCAACGTGCTGTTGTATGTAGTGCTTAAGCCAAAGCCCCGTTCGACAAAACTATCCTGGAGACCATCTTTGAGTACTCTGAAGGTATGGGAGATAGGAGGATCATTTCCATCACCGGCAATGATAGCGGGATGCTTGCAGGATGCAAGATGTTTTCGGATAGTGGATGCTTCTTTTGCACGTTTCTGGGTAGTCTGTCGATATCTCTTCACGATAAATTTGATCTTTTCCCACGTGCTCTCATTTTTCAAATCCATATCCTTGATTAGTTCTTCTGCCGTATGGGTTACTCTATTTGAAACAAGGTGCATGTTGTAGACACGCATCACACCCTGTGGGGTACGGATATCAGCCCATATTGCACTAGGACTTTCTTCTGCACCAGCCAGATAACCATGTTTTTCGATCGGGTAGCGGGACAATAACCATAGTGAAGATTTCGGTCCGTGAATACTGTGCTTCATTCCAAATCGTTTTGCAATTAAATCCCCTTTGTAAGCTTCCTGCAAACAAATGATATCTGGAAATACTTTGAGGTCGGCAAGAGCATTATATACTGAATCAATCCGTGTACTGTAATTGGCCTCTTTTTTTACCGGTACCATCGAAAGACCTCTTGTATTGTAGGACAACAGACGGATGGATTCCTCGCAGGGTACTTTAGACTTACCGGCAGGAAAAAATTGTATGTAACTCTGGTGATGTGGCAATCCTACTGCAATAGCAAGAATAGAAAAAATAGCATACCAGCGTCTGAAAAATATCCAGCCCAAAGCATAGATCGCATTCCCCAGTAATGTAAAAGGGTAGGCTAACGCAAACAATGAAAACCAGCCCCACCGCTCGACAGAAATCAGCGGCGTGACATAAGTCAGCATCAGTATAAAAATGAAGAAGAAATTGCTCAACAGGACCAATTTTTTCAATATTCCTGCCTTGCTTTTACTTTTGGCTCGCCTCATCCAAAAATTTTTTTTCCTCTTCATTAAGGCTATTGAATCCTGTCTTTTTTATTTTTTCCAGGATATAATCAAGCCGTTCTTGTTCTCCCATATATGAACCAGTGGG
The DNA here is from genome assembly GCA_043752765.1 of Saprospiraceae bacterium. GTDB lineage: Bacteria > Bacteroidota > Bacteroidia > Chitinophagales > Saprospiraceae > Opimibacter. Next base: position 12,896 of record JAYUXX010000023.1, read on the forward strand.
AGGCGCTTGAACATCGCGTTGCCTTGGTCCACTCCGTGATCTAACCTCGAGTGGTACCCGTCGTTTCACAGGACGCGTAGGTTTGTAAGAAGGTTTTTTTAGAAAAGACACTAACCGTCTGAAGCCCTTAGTCAGATCATGGCCTTGCCTGAGCATGTGCACATAAAAGAAGCCAAAAGCAGCACCACCGAAATGAGCCATTTGTCCACCCGCATTATCTAGCCCTGCCAAACTCACGAGATACACAACAAGCAACCCAAAGACGATATATTTCAATTTAACATCACCAAAGAATAACAACCGCATCTGGTAATCCGGAGCCGTCATACCTGCCGCAGCTACAATTCCCATGATCGCTCCACTTGCGCCGTGCAACGTACTTCCTGCATAAAAAAGAGGAGATGTCAGCAAATACAGAAGTGCACCGGTCAAACCTGAAAAGAGATAAAGCGGCAACATCCGGTGATCTCCCAGAAGGTCTCCCGCAATTCGTCCAAACCAATACAGGATCAGCATATTGAAAAGCATATGAAAAAATCCTATATGGGTAAACATATGGGTGAATAAAACCCAGGGATGTTTAGCATCCCAAAGGATATCCTGAGATAGAAAGAGATATTGGATGACTCGCTGATAAAGACCATCGTGTTGATCCG